>JAULZA010000109.1:0-19504 GCA_032117575.1 Mycolicibacterium sp. | reverse complement strand
CGCGGCGAGTAGGCCCGCCCGCACATCGAATAGTTACCCGCGCCGTAGGAACCCCCGATGACGACGGTGAGTTTGGGCACCCGCGCGCAGGCGACGGCGGTGACCATCTTGGCGCCGTGCTTGGCGATGCCGCCGGCCTCGTAGTCGCGGCCGACCATGAAGCCGCTGATGTTCTGCAGGAACACCAGCGGGACCGTGCGTTTGTCGCAGAGCTGGATGAAATGTGCTCCCTTGAGTGCGGATTCACCGAACAGCACCCCGTTGTTGGCGACGATGCCTACCGGGTGGCCGTGAATACGTGCAAACCCGGTGACCAGGGTGGCGCCGTAGTTCGCTTTGAATTCGCTGAACTCGCCGCCGTCGACGATCCGGCTGATCACCTCATGCACGTCGTAGGGGACCCGGGCGTCGACGGGCACCACGTCGTACAACTCGTGTTGATCGGCCACCGGGGCCGCCGACGGGCGGACGCCCCAGGCCGGTGCCGGGGCGGCCCCCAGCGTCGCGACGATCTCGCGGACGATGCGCAGGGCGTCGCGGTCGTCGCGGGCGAGGTGGTCGACGACACCGGAGGTCTTGGCGTGCAAGTCGCCGCCGCCGAGTTCCTCGGCGGTGACCACCTCACCGGTGGCCGCCTTCACCAGCGGCGGCCCACCCAGGAAGATGGTGCCCTGATTACCGACGATGACGGTCTCGTCGCTCATCGCCGGCACGTAGGCGCCACCGGCGGTGCACGATCCGAGCACCGCGGCGATCTGCGGTATGCCGGCGGCGCTCATGGTGGCCTGGTTGAAGAAGATGCGCCCGAAGTGATCCCGGTCGGGGAACACCTCGTCCTGGCGCGGCAGGAATGCCCCGCCGGAGTCCACCAGGTAGATGCACGGCAGCCGGTTGGCCTGCGCGATTTCCTGGGCGCGCAGGTGCTTCTTGACGGTGACGGGGTAGTAGGTGCCGCCCTTCACCGTGGCGTCGTTGGCGACGATCATGCATTCTCGGCCGGATACCCGGCCGATGCCGGTGATGATGCCGGCCGCCGGGCACTCGTCGTCGTACAGCCCGTCGGCGGCAAGGGGTGCGATTTCCAGCAGTGGGCTGCCCGGATCGAGCAGTCCGTCGACCCGGTCGCGGGGAAGCAGCTTGCCGCGGGAGACGTGCCGTTCCCGGGCCCGCTCCGGCCCACCGAGCGCCGCGGCGGCCAATTTGGCGCGCAACTCGGCGACCAGCTGCAGGTGCGCCTCCCGATGCGGTGATGACATCGACTTACCTTTGGTTAATGATCGCTAACCGGATGTTAGGTTAATGAAGATTAACCCATGACTGGCACCGAACTCACGCGGCGTGGTCGGCAGAAGTCCGACCGCCGCACGAAGCTGCTCACCGCCGCCGCGCAACTCATCGCCGAGCGGGGGTTCCTGGCGGTGCGTCTGGAGGACATCGGCGCCGCCGCCGGCATCAGCGGGCCCGCGATCTACCGCCACTTCGCCGGCAAAGAGGCGCTGCTGGTCGAATTGCTCGTCGGCGTCAGCACCCGCCTGCAGGCCGGCGGGCAGGCCGTGGTGGAGGTTGCGGCCGACGCCGCCGATGCGCTCACCGGCCTCATCGAATTCCATCTCGATTTCGCCCTCGGTGAACCGGATCTGATCCGGATCCAGGATCGCGACCTGCCGAACCTGCCGGCGCCGGCACAACGGCAGGTCCGCCGCGCCCAGCGCCGCTACGTCGAGACTTGGGTCGGCGCGCTGCGCGATCTCAATCCGGGACTGGACGAGGACATCGCCCGGGTAATGGCCCACGCCGCGTTCGGACTACTCAACTCCACGCCGCACAGCGTGCGGCCGAGCGCCCGCAGCACCTCACCGGATCAGTCGCGGGAGGTGTTGCGGGCGATGACGTCGGCCGCGCTGAGAGGTCAATACCAGTAGCGGCGGCCGGCGACCGGACGACCGACCGAACCGAGGACCCACAGCACCGCGCCGATGATGAGCAGAATGACGCCGATAGTCCACAGGATTTGGACTTTGAGCACGAATCCCAGGATGAGCAGAATAGCTCCGAGCACGATCATTTGACGTTCCTCCTGTAGTTGCCTGACAGCCGGTTACTGGCTGGGTTGCGGCAGGTTGCACTCCGCGACCTTGGGGTTGACACCCGCGTAGTTCAACGGGCCGGCGACGACGGTCAGCGCGATGGACCCGGCCGTTGCGCAGCTTGCGTCGCTGCTGGCGAAGTAGCCGCGCTGCCACGTGGCAAACACTCCGATCAGCAACCACACGAACACGATCGCTCCGACTACACCGCGCATCGTCGGCCTCCCTCCAGTTCGCCCGTCGACCCTGGGTGATTTACCCGCACGAAACTTGTTCAAACACCGCGCACCACGGCGGAACCCAGCCAAAAGCCGGTAGCCTGCATGTCGTGAGGTGGGAATGAGCGATCCACGCGGCCCGGGGCAGTCCGAGCCGACCGGTGCGGGTGGCAGCTACCCGCCCAACACCGACCCGGCCTACTCCGGGTACTGGGGACCCACCTACTACGGTCCGGGCTACGGCGTCCCGATGACACAGCCCACCGAACAGCTGTCTCCGTACTGGCAACCCGGCCCCGGGTATCCCCCGCCATCCCCGCCACCGCCGCCGCCACCGCCGAAGAAGTCGCCGCGCTGGTTGTGGGCCGCCGCCGCGGCGGCTGTCCTGCTTGTCACCGGGTTGGTACTGGCGCTGGTGATCGTCAGCAACTCCTCGAAGCGTTCCACGGTCGTCGCGCCCGCCACGCCGACGGCGACATCGCCCCTGCCGAGTCCGGCGATACCAACCACACCGCGCACCCGTATCCCGTCCGTGCCCTCCAGCCCGGCGCCGATCCCGATTCCGCTGCCGATCCCGTTCCCCAGCGAGCCGCTGGAACCGACCGAGCCGGGGGCGCCGTTGGAGCCTGCGCCGTCGACGGCCACCGAGCCGGTGATCTACAACGTCACCGGTGAGGGCCGCGCCATCAACATCACCTACGTCGACACCGGCGGCATCATGCAGATTGAGTTCAACGTCGCGCTGCCGTGGAGCAAAGAGGTGAACCTGACGGCGCCGGCGCGCAACTCCGCCAGCGTCGCGGTGGTCAACGTCGGGCGCGACGTCACCTGCACCGTGTCGGTCAACGGCGCACAGGTCCGGCAGCGCACCGGCCGCGGCCTGACGATCTGCTCCGGCCTGGGCGGCTGACTCAGGCCGTCGCTGCCGGCTGTTTCGGATCCACGCGCACCAGCACCATGCCGATGAGCCCGGCGACCAGAACCAGGCAGATCCCGGCGAACCCGGCGCGGTCGGAGTGGAAGAAGTCGGCGAAGACGAAGAACAGCCAGGGCGCGATGAAGGCGGCGGCCCGGCCGGTCATGGTGTAGAGCCCGAAGGCGACGCCCTCCTTGCCCTCGCCGGTCATCCGCAACAGCAGTGTCCGGGCGGCCGACTGAGTGGGGCCGACGAACAGCGCCAGCAGCAGCCCGCACACCCAGAAGGCGCCGGGGCCGGACAGCGCCATCAACGTGATTGACACGACGACCAGCGCGCTCAGCGAGGCGACGATGACCGGTTTGGCCCCGAGCCGGTCGTCGAGGCGGCCGCCGAGAATCGCCCCGAGCGCGGCCACTGTGGAGGCGAGCACCCCGAAGATCAGCACATCGGCCTGCGTGAGTCCGTACACGCTGACGGCCAGCACCGCGCCGAACGCGAAGATGCCGGCTAGGCCGTCCCGGAATATCGCACTCACCCCCAGGTAGTAGACGAAGTTGCGGTCGCGCTGCCATTCCCCGCGCAGATCCGACCACAGCTGCTTGTAGGCGCTGAAGACCCCGCCGGGGAGATCGTTGCGATCCTCGGCGGCGGGGGCGAGCCGTTGCGAGGTGATCAGCAGCGGCAGGCTCAGCACGGCCAGCCAGCAGGCGGCCATCACCATCGCCAGGCGCACGTTCCAGCCGTCCTCGATCGGCACCTGCAGCACGCCGCGGGTCGGGCCGTCGCCGACGATGAAGCCGAAGTAGATGACCAGCAGCAGCAGCACGCTGCCGGAGTAGCCGGCCGCCCAGCCCAGCCCCGAGATCCGGCCGGCGGTCTGCGGTGTGGACAGCTGCCGCAGCATCGCGTTGTAGGGCACGCTGGCCAGGTCGCCGCAGGCCGCGGTCAGCGCCAGCAGCGCCAGCCCCGCAAAGAGGTACTGCGGATCGGCGCGGATCAGCACCATCGAGGCGGTGAAGGACACCGCGAGCACGGTGAGCACCACCAGGGCCACCCGCCGGCGGTGCGGCACCTGAACCAGGACCCCGATCAGCGGGGCCAGCAGGGCCACCGCTAGACCGGAGACCGTCAGGGTCCGGCCCAGCCAGCTCGCCGGGGAGGTGTCGCCGCCCAGCCCGATGCCGACGCTTCCGGTCAGATACACCGAGAAGACGAACGTCGACACGATGGCGTTCATGCCGGTAGAGCCGCAGTCCCACAGCGCCCAGGCGGCGACTTTCGATCGCGGCGCCCCCGCGGCGACCGTCAACGGGGTACCGGTCATGCGCGCAACCTTATCTGCGGTGGGCACCAGCCCTACGATTGGCCGCATGCCTCTCCCCCTGCCGTCCGCCGACAGTCGAGCCGTCGTCACCGGTGCCTCCCAGGGCATCGGCGAGGCGCTGGCCACCGAACTGGCCGCCCGCGGTCACCACCTGATCGTCACCGCCCGCCGCGCCGAGGTGCTGGAGAGCCTGGCCACCCGGCTGCGCGACGAGTACGGGGTGACGGTCGAGGTGCGGGCAGTCGACCTGGCCGACCCGGCCCCGCGCGCCGAGCTGGCCGACGAGCTGGCCACCCGCGACATCTCGATCCTGTGCGCCAACGCCGGCACCGCCACCTTCGGTCCGGTAGCCAAACTCGACCCCGCCGGCGAGAAGGCCGAGGTGCAACTCAACGTCCTGGGCGTACACGATCTGGTGCTGGCGGTGCTGCCGGGCATGCTGGCCAAGCGAGCCGGCGGCATCCTCATCTCCGGGTCCGCCGCGGGGAACTCCCCGATCCCCAACAACGCCACCTACGCCGCGACGAAGGCCTTCGCCAACACCTTCAGCGAGTCGCTGCGCGGCGAACTGCTGCACACCGGCGTGCACGTGACGCTGCTGGCACCCGGCCCGGTGCGCGCGGAAATGCCCGAGGATCCGTCATTGGTGGACAAGCTGATTCCGGACTTCCTGTGGATCTCCGTCGAGCACACCGCGCAGTTGTCGCTGGATGCCTTGGAGCGCAACAAGATGCGGGTGGTCCCGGGAATCACGTCCAAGGCGATGTCGGTGGCCAGCGGCTACGCGCCGCGGGCCATCGTCACCCCGATCGTCGGTGCGGTCTACAAGAAGCTGGGCGGCGAGTAGCCCGCCCGTCGAACAGCGCTGCGCCGCTTAGGCGTTCACCGTGGTGCCGTGCAGGTTCTTGGCCGTAGGGGAGGTCGGCACGGACTGCTGGTCGGGGTAGGTGCCCAGCACCCGATCGGCCGTGCCGGGCGTGGTGACGCCGAACCAGTAGTGCTCGTTCTTGAAGTGGTGCAACCGATGGTTGCGGTAGATGGTCCGGAATAACCATCTCTTGGGCTTGTAGTCGGTGTGCACCAGATAGTGGCACCACTCGTAAACCACGCCGACGCCGAACACCGTCACCATGAACGTCAGGCCCAGCCCGGTGCGCGGGATGAACACGAGCCCGATGAGTAACGCCGCGGCCAGCGCACCGAACAGCGACTGCAGCGGGATGAAGATCAGCCTGACGATCTTCGGGTCGACGTGGTGTTCGCGGTGCTTGCGCGCCAGCAGCGAGTCCACCATCACCCCGGCGATCCGGCGCGGACGCCAGTGCAGGATGACGACGTGAATGATCCACTCCACGAAGGGAAATGCCGCCAGCACGACCAGCGGCAGGACCGCGTCGCTCCACTGCCAGTCGCCGACGGCGATACGGGCCGCCAGCGAGGCGGCAAACGCCCCAGCGAGCAGCCACGGGGTGGGATGGCGCAGAAACTCGCGGGCCGCGTCGCCCAGCGTCATGCCGGTCCTTTTAGGTCGCGGTGTTTCTGTCATCGTGACTCCTCCATTGCGGTCAGCGCCGACAGCAGCGCATCGGTGGCGGGTTCGAGCAGCTGACGGGCGGCCGCCTCGGCCGCGGCGGGATCGGCGGCGTCGATGGCGGCGGCCAGGTTCCGGTAGGACAGGATCTGTCCCACTTCGGCGGCCATCATGATGGCCAGCGCGGGCAACGCGGGTTCGTAGGCGGCGCGCAAGGTGTTGAACATCAGCCGGAAGACGATCGAGTCCGCGCCGTCGACCACATGGTCCCAGAACGCCATCGCGTGGTGCTGCTGCCCGACCGGGTCGGCGTCGGTCTCCAGATCGCGGATCGACTCGTCGAGCCGGGCGATCAGTTCCGGTGTGCGACGACGGGCGGCGAGCTCGGCCACCTTGGGGCCGTTGTGCAATCGGGCTTCCAAAATGCTGCGCACCACGGAGATGTCGAGCTCGTTGCCGCGCACCAGTAGCCGGGGCAGCAGATCCAGGCCGGCATGGCGACGGAAGTCGCGAACCGTGGTGGCATCGCCCTGGCGCACCTCCACCAGTCCGGCCGCCGCGACCCGCTTGAGCGCCTCGCGGACCGCCGGGCGGGAGACACCGAGCACCTCGGCAAGGCGGCGCTCGCTGGGCAGCGACTCCCCCGGCTGCATCTCGCCACTGAGCACGTCAGCCAGGATCTGCTCGAAGACGTCCTCGGGGACGGAGCGTCGATTGACCGGCTGCAGCGCCATGGTCACAGCATGACGCAGGGCTGGTAATAGGTCAAGTGGTCATACCAATTACCATCGCTGTACCCACGCTGCAGTGTCAGCGATGACGGCCGGATCGACGTGCTGCGGTGCGTAGTAGTCGGCTGGAGCGGATGGCCCGCCACCGGCGAAGAGGTAATGGTCACCGGCGGGATAGAGGTGGGTGGTGACGTCGAGGTGGTGCGGCAGGGCGGCCGCGAAGCGCTGGTTTTCTTCGGCGGTGACCTGATAGTCACGGCCGCCTTGGAGCAGCAGTACCGGGACGTTCAGCGTGGCAACGGTTGCTATCGGATCGTAGGTCCGAAGGTCCAGCCAGTAGGGGGCTGGAACGCCGAAGGGAAGGTCTTCCGGCGGTGTCGATTCATTCAGGTCGGCGCTGTCGACGAGTTCAGCTTGCTTGATGAGCGCGGCAAGACCGGGGTGCTGGTCGGCGTCAGCGTCGGGATCGAGCGAGAGGATGTAGCGGCTTTGCCGGACGACAGCGTGATGGAGCGGTTCGGCGGATACCGCCATCAGGATCAGCCCGGCGACAACAGAGTCGGCGTTTGCGGCGACCCGCGGCGCCATCGTCGCGCCTTGACTATGGCCGAGTAGGTAGATGCGATCGCCATCGATGGACGGGTGATCCCGCAGGGTGTTAATGGCGGCTAACGCATGGGGAATGTACTCGTCGGCGGCAGTGAAATCTGCTGGGGACAAGATGCTTTCGGGTTCGGCATAGGTGATCTTGTCGTAGCGAAGTGTTGCGATCCCATGACTGGCCAACCCCCAGGCGAGGTCTTTGAGTGGTTTGTTGGGGCCGACGGTGGAGTCACGGCCGGTAGGCCCTGAGCCGGCGAGCAGGACGACGGCGGGCACTGGCGTTACGGCTGAATTCGGTATGCACAGGCTGGCCTCGACGGCCAGACCGGCGCTCTCCAGCATCATGTCGCGTTCGGTGAACGTCGTCGGGTCGGCGTACGGCGGAGGTGTCCACATCGCCTGTTCAGCAAAGGATCTCGCGGGTTGAAAGTGCAGGGTTGTGACCATACCGTCGGGGTCGACGGTGACCCGGAGTTGGAATGGGCCGTGCTCGCAGTCGATGACCACGGTGACAACCTGCCCCCGTGAGTTCCTAGGTCCGCACACCGGCGGGCGAATCTCGGTAATCGATCCCAGCGGTGTGACAACCTGCTGCCAGGCGTCGGCGAGCTCGCCGATGCCGTCGTCGCCGTCGTCCCGGATCGAACTGTCCAGCATCGCGACCACCGCGGCGGTGTCGCCCGCCTGTAGGTGGCTAGCCACAGCGGTCGCCACCGCGCAGGCCCGAGCTACCTGCAGCGGCGGAGTCACTGCGGCTTCGCGCATGTCACCTAGCGCCTTCGGCGACCGGTTCCGAAGATGCTGCGAGTGATCTCCCGCCCAATCACCGTCCCGGCAGAGCGCATGGCGCTCTTGAAGGCCGGGTTGTCCATCATCTGCTCCAGCATCGTCGGCTCGGCCTTCTCCACCGGGGCGGGCATCGGCGGGATGTCGATACCGGTGGGGATCGGCGGAAGGTCCATCGGCTCCCCTGCGGCCGGGGCCTGCCCCGGCGCGGGCGCCATCTTCGCGGCCAGCATCTCGTAGGCCGACTCGCGGTCCACGCTGGGTCCGTACTTGAGGAACAACGGGCTGGCCTGTGCGGCGGACTTGATGTAGTCCGGACCAATGGTGTCCATCAGCGAGCGAGGTGAGCGCAGCTTGGTCCACGCCACCGGTGTGGGCGCGCCACGTTCGGAGAGCACCGTCACGATCGCCTCACCGATGCCCAGTGCGGTCAAATCGGTTGCCAGGTCGTAGATCTCGGTTTTCGGGTAGGTGCGCACCGTCTTCGACAAAGCCTGCTGATCGTCCGGGGTGAACGCGCGCAACGCGTGCTGTACGCGCGAGCCCAGTTGGGACAGAACGGCATTGGGCACGTCGGTGGGCTGCTGGGTGCAGAAGAATACGCCGACGCCCTTGGACCGGATGAGCTTGACGGTTTGCTCCACCTGGTCCAGGAACGCCTTGGAAGCGTCCTTGAACAGCAGGTGCGCCTCGTCGAAGAAGAACACCAGCTTGGGCTTGTCGATATCGCCGACTTCGGGCAGGAAGCTGAACAGGTCGGCGAGCACCCACATCAGGAAGGTGGAGAACATCACCGGCCGGGACGCCTGCTCGCCCACCTCGAAGAGGCTGATGACGCCGCGGCCTTGGGCGTCGACGCGCAGCAGGTCGGCCGGATCGAGCTCGGGCTCACCGAAGAAGGTGTCGCCGCCCTCGGCTTCGAGGTTGACCAATGCGCGCAGGATCACGCCGGCGGTCTGGCTGGATACCGCACCAAGGGTCTTCAGCTGGGCCTTGCCGTCGTCGGTGTTGGTCAGGAAGGTGATCACCTGCCGCAGGTCCTTGAGATCCAGCAACGGCAGGCCCTGCTGGTCGGCGTAGTGGAAGATCAGGCCGAGGGTGGATTCCTGGTTCTGGTTGAGGCCCAGCACTTTGGACAGCAGGATCGGGCCGAACGCGGAGATCGAGGCCCGCACCGGGACGCCGAGGCCGCCGGTGCCCAGCGAGAGAAATTCCACCGGGAACGGGGTGCCCGCCCACTGGTCACCGGTATCGGTGGCGCGTTGGGTGATCTTGTCGTTTGCTTCGCCGGGCCGGGACAGACCGGACAGGTCGCCCTTGAAGTCGGCCATCACCACCGGCACCCCGGCCGCCGACAACTGCTCGGCGATCACCTGCAGCGTCTTGGTTTTGCCGGTGCCGGTGGCGCCCGCGACGAGGCCGTGGCGGTTCATCATCGCCAGCGGGATGCGGATCTGCGCCGACGGATCGACCTGTCCGCCCACCATCACCGAGCCGAGTTCGAGGGACTGACCCTCGGTGGCGTAGCCGGCGGCGATCTGCTGGGCGGGTGACGCTGTCGCGTCGGTCATGGCGGGGCCCTTTCGTGGGTGCTCCGGGTGTGTTTTAGGCCGGTAAGACACTACTTGGTCGCCTGGGCTTACTGTTTATCGCTGTGCGTGATGAATTGGTGTGGATCGACTGCGAGATGACAGGGCTGGACCTGCGCACCGACCGGTTGATCGAGATTGCGGCGCTGGTGACCGACGCCGACCTCAACGTCCTGGGCGAGGGCATCGACGTGGTGATCCACGCCGACGACGAGTCGCTGGGCAATATGGTCGAGGTCGTCGCGCGGATGCACAAAAGCTCCGGGCTGACCGAGGAGGTCCGGGCCTCCACCATCGACGTCGCCACCGCCGAGAAGCTGGTGATGGACTACATCCGCGATCACGTCAAGGCCGCCAAGACCGCCCCGCTGGCCGGCAACTCGATCGCCACCGACCGGGGCTTCATCGCCCGCGACATGCCCACGCTGGACAACTACCTGCACTACCGGATGATCGACGTCAGCTCTATTAAGGAGCTGTGCCGTCGCTGGTATCCCCGGATCTATTACGGCCAGCCCGAGAAGGGCCTGGCGCACCGGGCGCTGGCCGACATCCAGGAGTCGATCAAGGAGTTGCGGTACTACCGGGCCACCGCGTTCGTCGCCCCACCCGGGCCGTCTACCAGCGAGATCGCCGACACCGTGGGCTTGCTGAACGACGGCGGCAGCACCGAGCCGGAAAACAATTCGGCCGCTGAGGCTGAAAGCGGCTAGTATCGACCGCGCCGCACTACAGCGACGCCGTCCTCGCGAGGCTCGTCCGGTGCGGCGATGGTGGCTGTAGTTCAGTTGGTAGAGCACCAGGTTGTGATCCTGGCTGTCGCGGGTTCGAGTCCCGTCAGCCACCCGAGGTAAAACACCGCCTCACCTGCACGTATGCGGGTGGGGCGGTGTTTGTTTCAGGGTCCATGCAACGAACCATGCAACACAGGATTTGCACCACCGGGCAGCGTCGGCGTGTCATTTTCATCTGATGCTCTCGACGCGCCGAAATAGATGGTTGCCTAACCCCCATGGGAGGACAAAGCGAACGCGAGGAAGCCGAAGCGGATCTAGGTCGAGTGCAGAAGCTGATGGGGGATCTCCAAGCATTTGAAGTCGCCGACGGAAGCCTGTTTCAAGCCGACGACCTATATCTGTTCCTGCAGCAGACCCCAGCGCTTCGGGGCCGATGCTCAGCAAGCTCTGGCGGCTCTGGCGCATGAAAATGAATACGAATATTGGGGTGGCGGCAATGAGTAGGACGCCGAGGATCTGCCAGAAACCGGGGCTGAATCTGTCTAACGTTCCTGACCCTGCGAGCGCCATCACGCCGAACAACGGCAGCCAAATCAGCACGAAGTAGAAAGTGGCCTCGCGCCAGGGATTGAAGCGGCAGGTGATTTTGTCGCCCGTTCGCGTGACCGCGGGTTGGTAGACGCGACCGCTACTGATAAGGCGAAAACAGAGACCGACGCCCGCCATAGCGGCAACCAACGGCCAGTTTCGATCCTCAGGAAAGGCCGCGTAAACGGCCGCCATCAGCAGCATGACCGAGCCGGCGGTGTTGCTTCCGGGCGGCTCTGAACTTGTCGCGACGCGGCGGCATCAGTGGACCCAGAGCACGGCACTCAACCGGAGCAACCATGGACGTGGGGTCACTGAGTTTCCCGGGCTGGCTTTCATCGAGTTGCTTCGGCGGAGCTACTCGGGTCGCCATGATGCATCTGGATCGTCCTCACACATCGCATGGAAATCCCTTGCTTGCCAACGAGCGAGCGCACGATCGGTGCCGAGTTCATCTCGGTAGTCGGGGTGCTGCCAGTAGAACCACACCATGTCGGCAAGGCGCTGCGCATCAGCCGGGAACATGCCCAGAGGAAGTTTCAGTGGCGCCGGCGATGCCTCGACAATGAGGTCCGGAGATTCATAGAAGCCGAAGTTGGACGTCGCTGCACCCACGGGCGGAACGTCATTGATCGCGTCCCAAGAGACCTCGCCGCTGCGCCCGACGCTGAGGGCCAACCCGCGTTGATTCAGGATCAGCGAGCCGGCGTCCCCGCGCCTCCTCAGAATTCCCGCGACGGCTCGTAGCGCATAGACCCCACAGACCATCCCCATCACAACGAACAAGCCCAGCAGCAGCCGTTCTCGGACCCGCGGCGGATCGTGGAGGGGAAGGTCGAGCCTGCCCAGAATCTCTAGCAGGCCTATCACGAATGGTCCCAGCATCAACGAGATCGCGGATGTCATCGTCACCGCGACTCGCACCCGGTTGGGACCCACGACAGTGCCACGGGAATCGCTTCCCAACTGCCACTTCTGCGCTGCTGGGATACGCCGCAGCATGCGCCCGGCGACAGCGATACCCAGTATCCCGAGCAC
Organism: Mycolicibacterium sp.; assembly: GCA_032117575.1. Lineage (GTDB taxonomy): Bacteria > Actinomycetota > Actinomycetes > Mycobacteriales > Mycobacteriaceae > Mycobacterium. The sequence continues at coordinate 7,353 of JAULZA010000109.1, read as the reverse complement.
AGTCGCTGCCTCGGCGAGAAACGTGGCATACGAACCACTTTGCAGCGCATGGCCCATCCAGGACACCGCCCAGTACAAAAAGAACGCGGCGCTTGCGACCTTGAACAACCTGCTGTTTGTCATGTCGCGATGTCGCCAAGATGACGGATCAGGAACTGAAAGTTGTTGAGGATCAGTGCTTTGTCCTCGGCGAAACCCGCGACACTTGGATCGGCGCATTGAATGCCCACTGTGCTGACCCACGTCCTTTTCCTGGCGTCGGTACCCGCCACGATCAGTGTCGTGGCATGCCGCCCCTCGTATAGATAGTTCACCGTTCTGGCCGGATAGCCGCACAGCGTCCCGTCCTGCATCGAGTCGATATGGACTTCTCTGGCCAGGCCGAGCTGTTCGCCGTCGATCGCTTGCTGTGGAGTCGCATAGTCCGCTGAGACGTCCGCCAAGGTGATCACAGCGTTGGGGGTGAAGTCTTGCGACCGTAGCGCCACGCTGGCCAGCGCGCCGCGCACCTGCTCGTTGTCCCGCGCAATAAATTCCCACCCCGACGGCGTTGGGACCGACAAGTAGGGCTCGTCAGGCTCACGCGGTGGGACGACGGTCATCGGAATTGCCATGTTCACCGCGCACCCGTAGGAGGCTGGATCGCCCGGTGGGGCTGGTGCGGCGGCCTGCCGCCCAAATCCGCATCCCACGCCAGCAAATGCAAGAAAAACGATGATAACCGCATTGAATCCCTTAACAATTCGCGCACGGACTAGATGTGGGAATAGTCGCCTTCCCCGCGACCTCGCGGACTGGAGTTCAGTCGAAGACCGCACGTAGATAGCCAGATACCCCCTTACCAAGTGCCTCACCAAGTTCACCGCCTTTCGTGGTGCCTGCATAGGCACCTGTAGCGGCTCCGAAGATCGCGCCCAACGCTTGGTTGACAGTCGCGCCTCCCGGCGTGCCTGGGATGTGGCCCCACGCATTGCCGGTCGCGGCTCCTACCCGTGCGCCGCTGAGGGCGCCGAATGTGCCTCCTAGGGTCTGACCCGCCAAAGATCCAGCAGTCTTGGGAACGATATCGATCAAGGTGTTCTTCCAGCCCTCGCGGGGGAGCTCTTTTCTGCCTTCTTCGAAAGCCTTGTAGAGGTCTCCGAAGTTTCCGAGCTTCCCCATGAAACCGCCCAGTTGCTTGCCCTCTGATAGTGGGAGTTTCGGGCTGACCCCCTGCTTGGTCGCCTCCTCTGCGGTCTTCTGGATGACGGTCCCCTCAGTTCCAAATGGAGCGAGTTCCTCGGGCTCAATCGGTGCAGGCGGCCAGTTTCGTGAAGTTGGCGGTATGGAAATCGGCGACGGTGACGGTGCCCTGTCGTTGACCGGATCGTCGGGTGTGCCCGGCTGCGGCGTTGGTGGCGCGGACTTGAAATCCACCAGCTGCACCGTCGCCGGCGCGTCCCCAGACTCGGGGAACACGCCGGTGCCCAATCCGCCAGTAGCGGCCGTCAGACTCGACGCGACCTCAGCGTCGGTGGCCACCAAAGTGCCAACGGTGGCGCGCAGATTCGTGGCGATGGCCTGGGCCTGAGCCTGCCGGGCGGCGGCGCTCACCGGATCGAACAAGCCCGGACAGGTCACCGAAAAGTCCTCGCCGACAACGAAATCGCCGACGTGAGCGGCCTCAACAACCCGCAGCACAGCGGCGCGGGCGGAGTCGATCTGATTCGCACCGGTGCGGGCGACCCGGGCGGCGGCATGCAACTCGTCAGCCAGACCGATCACTGTCATCCGGTCGGCATGAGCGCGGGTAAACGCGGCGTCAGCAGCGCCACCCTCCCACGGGGTGCCGCCCGGCATGCTGATCTGGTTGGCCAGCGCGGTGAAGCTGTCCTCCCACACCACCGCGGTACGGGTCCAATGATCAGCCGCCTCGGTTAGGTAGTCGGTGTTCCAACTCCGCACCTGCGACAGCGTCACAATCCCCCCGGTCGCCGGCATCAGATCAGCCCGGCCACACCGGCTATCCGGCCGGCGGACTCATCGTCCTGCGACGTGAACCCAGCGGCCGCGGTGCTCAGCGCGCCGGCCGTGGCACCCATCCGCTCCCCCAGCGCTGCCCCGCTCACCCCGACCCGCGCATGGACCGCGGCGACAGCAGCAGCCGAGGCATGCCCGGTCGGCACCTTCGGCGCGGCGACCACCGCAACCTCACCCGCCCACATCCCACAGCGCCCGGCCAGCGTAGCAAGCCCAGACGAGGTGACATCCAGCAAAGTCATGACGACAACTTTACGACACCGCCAACACAGGACAAGTCACCCGCTGAGATGGATGGACTGTCCAGCAGGTGCTAGTTCCTCAGCGCACAGGTTCAGCAAGCCCAAATTAAACTGCCCAAATTAAACTGCGATAGCTATGAACACCCGCAATCTGGATCGCCGCACCTTCCTCGCGTCCGCAACAGCTGGCGCGTTAGCTGTTGCCACTGCAGGTGCATGCTCGGGCCAGCGCGGTGAGGTTCTGGACCAGCCTTCGGCATCGACGCAGGCGGTCGGCCCGTCGGAAACCCTCGGCCCCCCGCAGACCATTGACTACGTCCCGAACACCATGTCGCCCGAGGCGCAGGCCGCTATGAAGAAGCTGAACGCGATGGGCTGGGAGAGCCGCCGGGCGCCCGCGCCCGACGATCTAGCCGCCTGGAAGCAGCGCCGCGACGCACAGTTGGCTCAACAGGTAGGTCCGGGTGAGCAGGTTGCGGCGCGCGAGCAGGTCAGCTTGACGGACATGACCCTTGGCGGCGTTCCGGTGCTCGAGATCGGGCCTAAGGTCATGACGGATCCGCGCCGGGTGATCGTCTACACCCACGGCGGGGCCTACACGATGTCCAGCGCGCGGAGCCGATTGCTGGCTATGCCGTCGCTGGCCAATGCCACCGGCATGCGCATCGTTTCGGTGGATTACACCACCGCGCCGGCCGCCGACTGGCAAGTCATCCAGTCGCAGGTGTTGACGGTCATCAAGGCACTGGGCGAGCAGGGCTACGCACCGGGGGACATCGCCCTGATCGGTGACTCTGCCGGCGGCGGTCTGGCCGCGTGCACCGCGCTAAATATGCGCGACCAGGGGCTCGGCGTGCCGGGCGCCGTGGTGCTGTGGTCACCCTGGGCTGACTTGAGCGACGACGGCGACACGGCGGTCACCCTGCGCGACGCCGATCCGATCCTGAGCTACGACTACCTGCTCAAGAACTCGGCCCAAGCGTTTGCAAACGGGCTGGACCTGAAAGATCCCCGGGTATCACCCGTATACGCCGACTTCGCCAAGGGATTTGCCCCCACGCTGATCCAGGAAGGAACACGAACGATCTTCCTGAGCACCAGCGTTCGCCTTTACCGCAAAATCGACGAGGCCGGACACAAACCGGTGATCGACATGTACGAGGGCATGCCGCACGTCTTTCAGGACCTGCCCGTCCCCGAAGCGACGACCGCCATCGGAAAATCGGCGGAGTTCATCCGCAACCAACTGGGCTGAGGAGATTGTCCGGGGATTGATGATTCCGAACCCTGGCCACTGCACCGTTTCCTTGGCGTGCGAAACGGGCATATCGTCGGCATGGTGAAGCGACAAGGCACAACCTGGGCGGTGTCCGCCGCGCTGGTCCTCGGCGGCTTGATGACGACGGCTGTGGGCGTAGCCGAAGCCCGGCCCGTACCCGCTCCGCAGTCGTGGCCCGGCTGCCCTCCGGACAGCCCGGCCGGGCCATGCCGCTGGTGCCCCGGGGATCCTCCGGTGCAGACCGGTAACCTGCGGGTCAACCCGGTGGTGTGGGACCAGTCGGTCTGTCACACCTACTGGTATGTGCTGCCCGGCCAGGGGAACGTCGCCAACAACATCTTCGAAGGCGCTGTGCCGCCGCCGCCGCCGCCGTCTCCGCCGGCACTGATCACGACCTACGAGGACTGCCTGCAGAAGTTGGGGCCGCTATCGCTGTTCTGCCCCAAGGGTTAGCGGCTCGCCGCCGCCCGCGACTGCCGAGGCGCCCTGGCCTCATCACCCGGCGCACCTGCACCCTCATCGGCAACCACTGACGGCCGATCCGCTCCGCGCGACCGCGCCAACGGCGTCTCATCCTCCGGCGTAACCTCCTGCGGCACAGCGACATCCAGCTCCTTCGGCACGTCGTCCCTGTCGGCGGGCTGATCGGCCGCGACGGCGGCAGCAGGCGCGACGACCTGATCCGGCGCCTGCACAGGCGCGGTCACCACGCCCGGCACGTCACCGGCGGTGTCGCGGACAGCCGGCTCAGCGGCGACGGCGGGCGTCACCGACTCCGGCACGCTCGCCACCGGCAGCGCACCCGCGAACAGGTTCGACAAAGCAGCGACGGCCTCGTCGATCAGCGGTTGGGGATCGAATCCGATCGCGGTCTTGAAGGCCGAGCGGAAGACGAGGGGAAGGGCGGCAAGGACTTCGGTGAACCGCGCGGTCGCGAACGACTGGAATTCCGCGGCCACCGCGGCGAGCACCTGCCCTACCTCGGCCGCCGGAACGGCGAGTCCGTCGTTGAGGGTCTGCAGCGCCGCCTGAGCGTCACCGGCGCCAAGCGAGCCGATAGCGGAGAACACAACCGCGGGCACGTGAGCGACGATCTCGCCCACTTGCGCCAGCAGGGATTCGGGCCCGATGGCCAGGCCCGTCAGCGCCTCGCCGAACTGACCGGCCACATCACCGATGGCGGCGGCGACCAATGGGAGCGCCTGCATGACGAACTCCGGACCGACGGCGCTGACCAGTCCCCCGACGATGCCCGCCACCAGTCCGCCGCTGAAGGTCAGGCCCTGGACGAACGCCAGGAGGGTGTTCACATTCAGGTCGAAGGGCAGGTCGAAGGGCAAGCTGGTTCCGGCCAGCGCCACCTCGGCGATCGCCGGCGTCGGCAACTCGGCGACCCACACCTGCTGCGCGACGGGAGCCAGGCCGATCGCCCCGGCCGCCACGACGGCCGCCGTTCCCAATGTCAGGTACGAGCGAAGGGCGATCTGCATCGGGGTTCTCCTTGATTGCGGCCACGACCCACTAGGTGTCGGCGTTGCCAGCTTTCCACTGACTCCAAGGGATATTCCAGTCACCCAGTCCTTCGACGCCGGAGAGCACCGACCCGACGGTGTTGCGGACCTCGACGATATCGCCGCGTTTAGTGTTGTTGTAGAACCACTGCGCGTTCTCCGGGCTGACGTTCAAGCAGCCGTGGCTGACGTTTTCACTGCCCTGGGCTCCCACCGACCAGGGGGCTGAATGCACATAGATTCCGCTGTACGACATCTGCGTGGCCCATTCCACCTCAAGCCGGTAGCCCTCGGCAGAGTTGGTCGCAACGCCGTAGGTCGACGAGTCCATGATCAGCTTCGGGTAGCGGTCGCCGATGGTGTAGGTGCCGTTGGGGGTGGGGGTCTTGTTCTTGCCCATCGAGATCGGCATGGTCTTGACCACCTGGCCGTTGCGGCGGACGGTCAGCGTCTTGGTGGCGTCGTCGGCGGTGGCGATCACCTCGTCGCCGATGGTGAACGTCGAACTCACGTCGTCCTGGCCGTAGAGGCCATCGCCGAGATCGACTCCGAAAGTTTTGACCTCGACGGTGACGGTGGTGCCGGGCGGCCAGAAACTCTGCGGCCGCCAACGGACCTCGCGGTTGCTCAGCCAGTAGAACGCACCCTGCACCGGAGGGTTGGTGGTGACGGTGATTGCCTCCTGGGCAATTTTGCGGTCGGGGATGTTCTCGTCGAAGCGCACCGCGATCGGCTGGCCGACGCCGACCACCGCGCCGTCACCGGGTGACAGGTAGGGCATTGTGAGGTTGGCCGGCGAGTGCGACTCGAAGCTCAGCTCCTCGGAGAAGGTTCCGCCCAGGCCCAGGGTCTGCGCGGTCACGGTGTAGCGCTTGTTGTAATCCAGCGGGTCGGCGGTGGTCCACCGCAGACCATCCGCGCTGAGCTCGCCGGGCACCTCTTTGCCGTCGCCGTCGACCATCGACACCACGCCCAGGACACCGCCCTGCACCGTCAAAGTGACCGGCTGGTCCACCGGAACGCCCACCGCACCGTTGAGCACCGAGGCGTTCAGCTTGGGCACCAGCAAGTCGCTGTAGGGGGTGCCCTTGCCGGCCAGCACCTTGGGTCCGCTGTCGCGGCTGCCGCAGGCGCTGAGGGTCAGCAGTAGGGCTGGAATGACGAGCAGCAAGGCGAGCCACGAGCGAAGACCCGACCGGCGCACCGGTCCGACGTTGCGCATCAGGGCTCCAAACCTCGCATCTGGGCGGGGATGGACCCCGCGTCACCGCGCCTTATTCTAAGGGCGTCCACAGACAACAGGCGACTTCGCAGGTCAGGGGCACCGGGGACCGGATTTCACGTCACTGCCGACCGCCTGTTATTGTCGCTGTCACGCGCCGTTAGCTCAGTTGGTAGAGCAGCTGACTCTTAATCAGCGGGTCCGGGGTTCGAAACCCTGACGGCGCACCACACCAGTAATTTTTTCGGCTCCCCCAGGTCGGTTTCTTTCGCCATTACCTGGGCAGAACCATGTGATGGCTAGCGCACGAGCAGCATTGGATCTTTCGCCGTACATCGGCGTCCTCCCCTACGCGAGCGAGCTCACTGGAACCTTCCAGCCGATGATCGGCTGGCGAGGTGCGAGGTCCAGCCAGAGATTTCGGGCCGGCTCGGCTCGTGACAAACGCACACTGCTCGATCGTTTCGCCGAGCAGTTTGTGCCCGACGTCGAGATGGCGGCGTTGGATCACCGGACCCGACCTGGACGGGCTCCGTCCGGCGACCCGCTCGACATCGGAATCGGCACGCCGCCGTCCCGGGTACGCCCGCAGGGTTCGAGCATGCTGCTGGCGGCGGTCGCCAACCGCCTCCCCGCCGATCCCCCGGACGAAACCGGATCAGCATGGCGGAACTTTGTGAACCGGGATCTGCTGAGCTCCATCCTCGACCAGATCGAGACCACCCTTGAAGCCGTCCTCAAGAGGTCAGCCGGCAGCGCGGAGGGGGTACAGCGTGTTCGGGGCATCGCCGAGACCGAATCCCGGCTCGCGGCCGCCTTGCTCGACCTCGTCGACCACGACGAGACGGCGATTCTGGACGCCCTCTTCTACTTCGCCGACGTCAAGACAAGCCTCGCGGAAAGGCTCCAGGACCTTAAGTCGGGCGACGACCGGATCATTCCGGGCGTCGACGAGACCGACCGTGATCAGCTTGCCGGCGGTGTGGTTTCACCAGTCGGAATCATTCATCTCTACCGTCAGTACTACTTCGAACTCGACACGTTCCTTGGCACACCCGTGCAGCACGTGTGGCTTGCCCC
>JAULZA010000108.1:0-16489 GCA_032117575.1 Mycolicibacterium sp. | reverse complement strand
ACCCCGTCCGGCTTCAGCGCGGCGATCTGGTCGAACGTCGCCGACGACGGCAGCACATGGGTGCGGATGCCGCGCAGCGCGAAGTTGCGCGGAGTGTTGGTCTTGATGCCCAGATCCAGGGCGGCGACGGTGAACCGTTGCTGCCCTTGTGGTTCCACGATGTAGCCCTCGTCGGTGCTGACTTCGCCGCACAGGTCCGCGCCCAGCATGCTGGGCTGCTCGCGGACCCGGCGCAGCAGCTCGTCGTCCTGCGCCAGCGCCGGCCCGGAGAAGACACCGGCGCGCATCGAGCCCTTGGTGCGCAGGTGCCGGACGATCGCGCGGGTGTCCACCCCGGCGATGCCGACCACGCCCTGGCGCACCAACTCGTCGTCAAGGGTTCCGGTGGCCCGCCAGTTCGACGGCCGCGGGGACGGGTCGCGCACGACGTAGCCGGCGACCCAGATCTTGTCCGAGCGGCTTTCGCCGTCCTCGTGATTCCAGCCGGTGTTGCCGATCTGCGGGGCGGTCGCGATGACGATCTGGCGGTGGTAACTGGGGTCGGTGAGAGTCTCCTGGTACCCCGACATGCCGGTGGAGAACACCGCCTCACCGAGGGTCTGCCCGACCGCCCCGAACGGGGTGCCGGTGTAGACCCGCCCGTCCTCAAGCACCAGTACTGCTTTCTGCTGGCTCACGCCACGTCTCCTGTCTGAGTTATCCAACGCGCGTATTCCTTGCGGTCGTCACCGCGGAACCCGGTGTCCAGCACCGTGCCCGAGGGCAGCGTCCAGCGGATCACCAGGATGCCGCCGGCGGCCGAGTCGGCCGTTCCCTGCGGGGTTCTGGTCGGCAGCACCTTGCCGGCCATCGCGCGTTCGGTGCGCACGCCGGTGACCGACGCCGCCGGCATCCAGATCGGGCCGGCCCCGGACCGTTCCAGCAGGATGCCCTCCCGATAGCGGGTCAACACCGCCTTGCACCGGTAGCCCAGGTCGCCGGCGGTGACCCGATCCAGCCAGTTCGGCGCCAGCGTGCTGCCGAGGTAGAGACCGCGGGTGGGCGCGATCAGGGCGGAGCCCACCTGGTCCGGCATGCTCGGCAGGGTGCCGACAAGCTCCTCCTGACGTTCGGCGCGACGCCGCCAGCCCCGCAGCATCCGCCGGATCACCAGACCGATCAGCACCACGACGACCAAGCCGAAGACGAGGGTGCTGATCAGGGTCGGGGTGTTCACGCGGGGCGGACCTTGCCGTCCCGGGCGGTGACCCGCCCGCGTAGCAGCGTGGCGGTGACGGTGGCCGGCAGCGTCATCGCCTCATAGGGGGTGTTGTCCGAGCGGCTGGCCAGCGCGGTGCCCGCCACCGTCCAGGTGGCGTCCGGGTCGATGACCACCAGATTGGCCGGCGCGCCCACCTCCAGAGGGCGGCCCTGGTCGTCGAGGCCGACGATGCGGGCCGGGTTCTCGCTCATCACCCGTGCCACACCGCGCCAGTCCAGCAGTCCGGTCTTGACCATGGTCGCCGCCACCACCGACAGCGCGGTCTGCAGGCCGAGCATGCCCGGCCGGGCGACGGCGAACTCGCAGCGCTTCTCCTGTTCGGCGTGCGGAGCGTGGTCGGTGGCCACGCAGTCGATCACCCCGTCGGCCAGCGCGCGGCGCAGGGCCTCGGCGTCGGAGGCTTCGCGTAGCGGCGGATTGACCCGGTTGATCCCGTCGTAGGTCGCCAGCCGGCTGTCGTCAAGCATCAGGTGGTGCGGGGTCACCTCGGCGGTGATCGAAATGCCTTGCTGCTTGGCCCACTTCAAGATCTCTACGGTCCCGGCCGTGGAGGCGTGGCAGATGTGCACGCTGGCGCCGGCGTCGCGGGCCAGCAGGGCATCGCGGGCGACGATGGACTCCTCGGCCGCCCGCGGCCAGCCGGCCAGGCCCAGCCGAGCCGCGTTGGGCCCTTCGTGGGCCACCGCGTTCTTGGTCAGCCGGGGCTCCTCGGCGTGCTGGGCGATCAGCACCCCCAGGCCGGCGGCGTACTCCAGCGCACGGCGCATCACCAGCGGGTCGTGCACGCAGCTGCCGTCGTCGGAGAACATCCGCACGCCGGCCGACCCGCCGGCCATCAGTGCCATCTCGGTGAGCTGCTTGCCCTCCAGACCCACCGTGACCGCGCCGACCGGGTGTACGTCGACCAGGCCGACCTGCCGGCCGCGCCGCCACACGTGGTCGGTGACCACCGGCGAATCGGCGACCGGATCGGTATTGGCCATCGCGAACACCGCGGTAAAACCGCCTAATGCCGCTGCGGCCGAACCGGTTTCGATATCTTCGGCGTATTCGCGGCCGGGCTCGCGCAGGTGGGTGTGCAGGTCCACCAGACCGGGCAGCAGCACCTGACCGGCGGCGTCGATCACCTCTACTTCGGACGGGCCGCCGTCCGGTGCCGTGAGTCCGGCGCCGATCTCGGCGATCTGCCCGTCGGCGACGAGAACGTCGACCGGGTCGCCCTCGCCGTAGAGATGCACGCCCGTTATCAGGACAACATTGCCTGCGCTCATCAATCTCCCCGAGTCGCTTCGCTCCTGCCCGCTGGTCACACGCTCACCGCCTCGTCGGTGCCGACCAGCAGGTGGAACAGCACCGCCATCCGCACATGAACACCATTGGAAACCTGTTGCAGCACAGCCGACTGCGCCGAGTCCGGCACGTTGAAAGAGACCTCCATGCCGCGCAGCATCGGACCGGGATGCAGCACCACCGCGTGGTCGGGCAGCATCGCCTGGCGGCGATCGGACAGTCCGTAGCGGGTGGAATATTCCCGCTCCGACGGGAAGAAGCCGCCGTGCATCCGCTCGGCCTGAACCCGCAGCATCATCACCGCGTCGGCGGCCGGCAGCTCGGCGTCAAGATCGTTAGAGACCGTCGCCGCGCCCCAGTCGGCGACCCCCACCGGCAGCAGGGTGGGCGGTGCGACCAGAACCACCTCGGCACCGAGGGTTTCCAGCAGCGCGACGTTGGAGCGGGCCACCCGGCTGTGCAGGACGTCACCGACGATCACCACCCGGCGGCCCTCGATGCCGCCGAGACGCTGACGGATGGTCAGCGCGTCCAGCAGCGCCTGGGTCGGGTGCTCATGGGTGCCGTCCCCGGCGTTCATCACGCACGGCCCTCCCCCGTCGGGCTCGGCAGTCCACTCGGCGAGCAGCTGCGCCGCCCCCGATGCCGGGTGCCGGATGATCAGCGCGTCGGCGCCGGCCGCCCGCAGCGTCAGCGCGGTATCGCGCAGCGACTCACCCTTGGACACCGAGGACCCCGACGCGCTGACGTTGATCACATCGGCGCTCATCAACTTGCCGGCCAGCTCGAACGACACCCGGGTGCGGGTGGAGTTCTCGTAGAACATCGTGATGATGGTGCGCCCGCGCAGCGTCGGGAGTTTCTTGACCTCGCGGCCCAGCAGCGACTGCCGGAAGCGGTCGGCGTCGTCGAGGATGGCGGTGGCCTCGTCGCGGGACAGGTCGTAGGCGGAGAGCAGATGCCTGGTTGCCATTAGCGCGGTGGCCCTCCGTACGGTGCGATCCAGATGCCTTCGACGCCGTCGTCCTCGGTGAGTCGCACCTTGACGTTTTCACTGCGGGACGTCGGAACGTTCTTGCCGACGTAGTCGGCCCGCAGCGGCAACTCGCGGTGACCGCGGTCGACGAGCACCGCCAACTGGATGGCTCTGGGCCGGCCGATGTCGCGCAGCGCGTCCAGCGCCGAGCGCACCGAGCGCCCGGTGTAGAGCACGTCGTCGACCAGGATCACCAGAGCGCCGTCGATCCCGCCGGCCGGGATAGTGGTGTCCCCCAGCGCCCGGGGCGGCTTGGAGTCGAGATCGTCGCGGTAGAGCGTGATGTCCAGACCGCCCTGATCGACGGTGACACCGGCGAATTCGTGGATCTTCTCGGCGAGCCGACGCGCCAGCGTGACGCCGCGGGTGGGGATGCCCAGCAGCACCAGCCGCGGCGCATCGGGACCGTCCAGAGCGGTCTTTTCGATGATTTGGTGAGCGATGCGGGAGACGGTTCGGCCGACGTCCGCATCGGACATGAGCTCCCGGTCGGCGGTGTCCACCAGTGACCAGACCTCCTTCCCCGCCTCACCGGACGGATCGTTAAAGGATGTCGATTGCGCGAAAGCGTAGCACCCCCGGGTGCGTAGACTCGCGCCGGTGAGTCTCGCCGAGAACCGGTCCTCCATCACCCAGGCGGTCGATGCCGGTCTGCTGGCCGGTGCGGTGACGCTGGTGTGGCATCGCGGAGAAGTGCTGCAGGTCAACGAGATCGGCTACCGCGACGTCGAGGCGAAGCTTCCGATGCAGCGCGACACCCTCTTCCGGATCGCCTCGATGACCAAGCCGGTCACGGTGGCGGCGGTGCTGGCACTGGCCGAAGAGGGCAAGCTCTCGATCTCCGACCCGATCACCCGCTGGCTGCCGGAGATGGCCGACGTGCGGGTGCTCGCCGAACCGTCCGGCCCGCTGGACCGCACCGTCCCGGCGGTCCGCCCGATCACCGTCGAAGACCTGATGACGCATCGCGGCGGGCTGGCCTACCCCTTTTCGGTGGGCGGTCCGATCGGGCGGGCCTACACGCGCGTGTCCCCGCGTCAGGACGAGGACCACTGGCTGGCCGAGGTGGCGGCGCTGCCACTGGTGCACCAGCCCGGCGAGCGGATGACCTACGGCCACGGCACCGAACTGCTGGGCATCATCGCCGCCCGCATCGAGGGCAGGGGCCTGCAGGAGGTGCTGACCGAGCGCATCTTCGAACCGTTGGGCATGGCCGACACCGGCTTCTACCTGGCACCGGAGAAGCGCGCCCGCGGGGCGACCATGTACCGCCTGGATCAGCAGGGTGCCCTGCACCACGACGCCATGGGACCAGTGCCGGTGCGGCCACCCCGGTTCTGCCAGGGCGGCTCCGGCCTGGTCTCCACGGTCGACGACTATCTGCGGTTCGCCCGGATGCTGCTGGGCGGCGGCGAGGTGGACGGCGTGCGACTGCTCAGCGAGGAGTCGGTGCGGCTGATGCGCACCGACCGCCTGACCGACGAACAGAAAGGCCAGCCCTTTCTCGGGGCGCCGTTCTGGGTTGGCCGCGGGTTCGGGCTGAATCTGTCGGTGGTCACCGACCCGCAGACATCCGGCCAGTTCTTCGGCCCCGGCGGCCTGGGCACCTTCGGCTGGCCAGGGGCGTACGGCACCTGGTGGCAGGCCGACCCGGCCAACGACCTCATCCTGATCTACCTGATCCAGAACTTCCCCGACTTCACCTCGGCCGCGGCGGCGGTGGCCGGCAACACCTCGTTCGCCCGATTGCAGTCCGTACAGCCCAAGTTCGTGCGGCGGACCTACGCGGCGCTGGATCTGTAGCCGGGCCGATCAGGGACGACGGCCGGTCAAGCACCAGGACGCGGCAGGAACGGCGAATCCCTCGGCGCTGCGGTGACATTCCAGGGCGCTCAGCACCCCGTCGATGACCTCATGGCGACGGTCTTCGTCAGCCGCCAGGAACGCAGGCCCGAGCGGGCCGGCGCTGAGAACCCGCGCGGCGCCCGCGGCGCCGTCCCCGTCGAACAGGAACGGCGACTCCACCGAACGCACCTCGACGTCGACGAAGCCGGCCCCGCTCAGCAGCGCCAGCGTCACCTCGGGGTCGGCCAGCGAGAACGGACCGGGTTGACCAGGCTGCGGGAGAGGCGGCCGATCGATTCCGAGGATCTGCACGGCGGTGGCCGAGGTCACCGCCATCCACGGGTTGCGGTCCAGGTCTTGCCACACCGATGCGGCCAACCGGCCGCCGGGCCGCAGCGCGCGACCGATGTTGGCGAACGCCGTGGCAGGTTCCGGGAAGAACATCAGCCCGAAACGGGAGTGGGCCGCATCGAAGGGGCGACCCTCGCCGGCCACCGCCGCCACATCGACGCCTGCCACGTCGCCGGTCACTGCCGCACCATGCACACCGGCGGCCGCCATCCGCCGCGCCGCTGCCCGGACCATGTCAGGGGCGATATCGATGGCGCCCACCCAGCCTCGGCGCCCGACCTCCGAGCCCAGCGCGACGGCGGAAAGGCCCGGCCCGCAACCGAGGTCGACGACGCGTTCACCGGGCTGTACGTCCAACGCCCGCCTGGCAGCCGGGCCGTGCGCGCCCATGGCCGAGTCCATGGCCTCGGCCTGCTCGTCCCAAATTCCGGCGAGCCTCCCGAAAAGATCCTCGGCATCCATAGGGCCAACCTAGCCCTCGGCGTCAGGCTCCGGCTCTGGGACAGTTCCCCGCACCGCCTCGGCGGCGGCCCGGATCTGCGGGGTCACCAGCATCACCTGGCCCAGCACACCGTTGACGAAGCCCGGCGAGTCGTCGGTGGACAACTCCTTGGCCAGTTCGACGGCCTCGTCGACGGCCACCGGCTCGGGAACATCGTCGGCGTGCAACAACTCCCACACCGCCACCCGCAACACTGCGCGGTCCACGGCCGGCAGCCGCTCCAGGGTCCAGCCCTGCAGATGCGAACTGATCAACTCGTCGATGTGCGCGCGGTGTTCGGTGACGCCGTGCGCGACGGTCGCGGTATACGGATTCAGCGGCGACACGTCGGGGTTCGTCTCGGCCAGCGCCGAGCGCAAGTCGGCGGCTTCAGCCGAGGTGATACCCCGCGCCTCAGCCTCGAACAGCAGGTCGACGGCGCGCTTGCGGGCCTGGTGTCTGCCCTTAGGGGGAACCGAGCCCTTGCGGTCAGGCACTAAGCAGTCACTCGGCCGCGGAATGCGCTACGCATTCACTCTGCCCAGGTAGTTGCCGTCGCGCGAATCGACCTTCAGCTTGTCGCCGATGTTGATGAACAGCGGCACCTGGATCTCCGCCCCGGTTTCCAGCGTCGCCGGCTTGGTGCCGGCGCTGGACCGATCGCCCTGCAGGCCGGGCTCGGTGTGGGCCACGACGAGTTCGACGGAGACCGGCAGCTCCAGGTACAGCGGGGCGCCCTCGTTGAAGGCGATCTGGACGGGCATGCCCTCCAACAGGAACCCGGCCGAGTTGCCGACCAGCGCCTCGGGCAGCGGGTGCTGCTCGAAGTCCTCGCTGTCCATGAAGACGAAGTCGCTGCCGTCGCGGTAAAGGTAGGTGGCATCGCGGCGGTCCACCGTGGCGGTCTCGACCTTGACCCCGGCGTTGTAGGTCTTGTCGACCACCTTGCCGGTCAGCACGTTCTTGAGTTTGGTGCGCACGAAGGCCGGCCCCTTACCGGGCTTGACGTGCTGGAACTCGATGATCTGCCAGAGTTGCCCGTCGATGTTCAGCACGAGGCCGTTCTTGAAGTCGGCTGTGGTCGCCACGGTCGTCGTTCTCCTGCGGTTGGTTCCGGGGGTTTCCGTCCGGTCGGTACCTGCCGGACGAGAGGGATCAGCGGAGCTTACCCGTGGCGGTTCGGCGGGGCCGAATCCGGTGTGGTCGCCGGGTGCGACTCTAAACTCGCGTCCATGGTGGCGGAAACGATGCGGGCGATGGCTTACAGCAGGTACGGGAGCAACGAGGTCCTGGAGTTGATGGACCTGCCGATGCCCAAGGTGGGCCCCGGCGAGGTTCTGGTCCGGGTCCGCTCGGCGTCGGTGAATCCGGTGGACTGGAAGATCATGGCCGGCGGCCTGGACGCTCTGATGACGTCGGTGTTTCCGATAGTTCCGGGCTGGGACGTCTCGGGGGTGGTCGAGAGGGTCGGCATCGACGTTCCGGAGTTCAGCGCCGGTGACGCCGTCCTGGCCTACAACCGCAAGGATTTCGTCCATGACGGAACCTTCGCCGAGTTCGTCTCGGTTCCGGTGCGCAGTCTGGCGGCCAAACCGCACAGCCTCAGCTGGGACGAGGCGGCTGCCCTGCCGCTGGCGGGGCTGACGGCTTACCAGGTGCTGACCCGGTTGGGCGCCGACCGCGGCCAGACCGTCCTGATCCACGGCGCCGGTGGCGGTGTCGGGTCCATGGGCGTGCAGATCGCCGCCAGCATGGGTCTGCGGGTGATCGGCACAGCGTCGACGGAGAACCACGACCGAATCCGCGCGCTGGGCGCCGAGCCGGTGGCCTACGGCGACGGCCTCGCCGAGCGGGTGCGAGCTCTGGCCCCCGGCGGGGTCGACCTGGTGGCCGACTTCGTCGGTGGGGTGCTCGATGCCACGCTGGCGGTGCTCGCGCCGGGTGGTCGGCACGCCTCGATCGCCGATGATTCGGTCATGGCGGCGGGCGGCAGCTGGATATGGGTGCGGCCCAGCGGCCCGGACCTGACCCGTCTTGCGGCGCTGGTCGAGCGCGGCGATGTGCGGGTGCCGATCGCCGGCGTCTTCGACCTCGATCAACTTCCCGAGGCGTTCGAGGCCAGTCGGGGCGGACGGACCCAGGGCAAGCTCGTGGTGCGGGTCTCGGCCGACTGAACGTCGCGCTTAGGCGAGAACGGTCAGCTCCTTGGGGAACCGGCTCAGCACCCCGGGTCCTTCGGCGCTGACGACCAGGGTGTCCTCGATGCGGACGCCGCCGCGGCCAGCCAGGTAGACGCCGGGTTCCACGGTCACCACAGCGCCGGCACGCAAGGTGCCGGCGGCGGCGGAACCGATTCCGGGGGCTTCGTGGATCTGTAG
The DNA here is from genome assembly GCA_032117575.1 of Mycolicibacterium sp. Taxonomy (GTDB): domain Bacteria; phylum Actinomycetota; class Actinomycetes; order Mycobacteriales; family Mycobacteriaceae; genus Mycobacterium. The sequence continues at coordinate 7,847 of JAULZA010000108.1, read as the reverse complement.
GCCGACGCCATGCCCCAGTCCGTGACCGAAGTGCTCGCCGTAGCCGGCGTCGGCGATCAGCCGGCGCGCGGCGCCGTCGACCTCGCACAGCGCCGCCCCCGGTTGGGCGGCGTCCAGCCCGGCCTGCTGCGCCGCCGACACCAGTTCATAGATCTCGCGCTGCCAGTCGGCGACCGTGGGCCCGAGGACGAAGGTGCGGGTCATGTCGGAGTGGTACCCGCCGACCAGGGCGCCGAAGTCGATCTTGACGAAGTCACCGGGCTCCAGCACCGCGTCGGTGGGCCGGTGGTGGGGTACCGCGGAGTTCGCCCCGGCCGCGACGATGGTTTCGAACGACGGCCCGTCGGCGCCGTGGTCGACCATCAGCGCCTCCAACTCGCGGCCGACCGCCCGCTCGGTGCGGCCGGGCCGCAGGCCGCCGCCGGCGATCAGCTGGGTCAGCGCGGCGTCGGCCGCCTCGCACGCGCGGCGCAGTAACGCCACCTCACCGGCGTCCTTGACCTCGCGCAACGTTTCCACGGCGCCGGGCGCCCGGACCAGATCGGCCGCGCCGCACAGCTCGCAGGCCAGCGCGTCGAAGCCGTCGACGGTGACGACATGGCTTTCAAAGCCGATCCGGCGGGCGCCGGCGGCCACCGCCCGACCCACCAGGTGGCGTCCGCAGGCCCGCTCGATGGCGGTGTGCAGGTCCGGCGCCTGCCGGGCGGCCTGGGTGCGGTAGCGCGAGTCGGTGGCCAGAAGCGGCGGCGTGTCGTCGGCGAAGACCAGAAGGGCGGCGTTGGAGCCGGTGAAACCGGTCAGATAACGCACGTTGACCAGGTCCGTTATCAATAAGGCGTCGAGTTCGTCGGCGGCCAGACGGGCGGCCAGCCGGTCGCGGCGCCGGCAATGTGTCACGGTCGGTCACGCTACTCGCTAGGCTGATGCACCATGACAACGTGGTTGCCGCGCGGACTGGTGTTCGCGGTCGGGATGGTGGTGCTCCGGCTGGTCCAGGGCTCGCTCATCAACGCTAATCCCACCAACGCGGGATCCATCAGCTTCACCCTGTGCGGGCTGTTCGCGATAGGTGCTCTGATCTGGGGTCTTATCGACGGCATGGCCGACGCCCGCGCCAACGAGGACCCGGACCGCCGCCGCGATCTGGCGATGCGCTGGCTGCTGGCCGGGCTGGTCGCCGGAGTGCTCAGCGGCCTGGCGACCTTCATCATCTCGCTGTTCTACAAGGCGGTGTACGTCGACGGCCTGGGACCGGAACTCATCGTGTTCCCCGCGTTCACCTGCCTGCTGATCTTCATCCCGGCGATGTTCGCGGTTTCGGTCGGCCGCTGGCTGGTGGACCGCAAGCGTCCGCCGAAGCCCCGCATGCGGATGCCCGGCAGCCCCCGCGACGACGTGTTCGCCGCGGCTCGCGCCGAGGACCCGAACGAGAAGTACGCCACCGTGGGCCGGACGGAGATGAACTGGCGGCAGGACGCCCGCGAAGCGGTCCGCGACGAGCACGATGTGGTTCAGAAGGCCAAGTGGGAACTGAACCGCGACGACTAGCGGATCAGCGCGCCTCGGCGAGGTAGCGCAGCGCCAGCAGGTAACCCTGCACACCCAGTCCGACGATGACCCCGGTGGCCACACTGCTCAGGTAGGAGTGGTGCCGGAACTCTTCGCGGGCATGCACATTCGAAATGTGCACCTCGATCAGCGGGGCCCGCAGTTCCGCGCACGCGTCGCGTAGCGCCACCGAGGTGTGCGTGAGCCCGCCGGCGTTGAGGATCACCGAATCGCCCGCGTCGGCGGCGGCGTGCACCCACTCGATGAGCTGAGCCTCGCTGTCGCTCTGCCGCACCACCGCGTCCAGTCCCAGTTCGGCGGCCTGGGCCTCGATCATCGCCACCAGGTCGTCATGGGTGGTGCTGCCGTACACCTGCGGTTCGCGCCGGCCGAGCCGGCCGAGGTTCGGGCCGTTGAGCACGATCACCGTCATTTCGACACCTCCGCGTAGGCAGCCGCCACCAGGGCCGGGTCCGGGCCTTCCAGCCGGCCCGGTTTGGCCAAGCCGTCGAGCACCACGAAACGCAGTGTGCCCGAACGGTTCTTCTTGTCCCCGGCCATGTACTTCAGCAGTTCGGGCAGCGCATCGGGGTCGTAGGACACCGGCAGACCCAGGGCGGTCAGGATGTCGCGGTGCCGCCGCACGCATGCGTCGTCCAGCCGGCCGGCCAGCCGGCCCAGCTCGGCGGCGAAGACCAGTCCCACCGACACAGCCGCGCCGTGCCGCCACCGGTAGCGCTCGCGGCGCTCGATCGCATGCGCCAGGGTATGGCCGTAGTTGAGGATCTCCCGCAGCGCCGACTCCCTCTCGTCGGCCGCCACTACGTCGGCTTTGACCTGGATGGACCGCCGGACGAGTTCGGGCAGCACCGGCCCGGCCGGGTCGACGGCGGCCTGCGGGTCGGCTTCGATGAGGTCGAGGATCACCGGGTCGGCGATGAACCCGGCCTTGACCACCTCGGCCATGCCGGCCACCAGTTCGTTGCGCGGCAGCGTGCTCAGCAGTTCCAGATCCACCAGAACGGCGGCGGGCTGGTGAAACGCGCCGACGAGGTTCTTGCCGGCGTCGGTGTTGATGCCGGTCTTGCCGCCGATGGCCGCGTCCACCATCGCCAGCAGCGTGGTGGGCACATGCACGATGTCGACCCCGCGCAGCCAGGTGGCCGCCGCGAAGCCGGCGACGTCGGTGGCCGCGCCGCCGCCGAGACTGACGACGGCGTCCTTACGGTCGACACCGATGCGGCCCAAGACCTCCCAGATGAACGCCACCACCGGCAGGTCCTTGCCGGCTTCGGCGTCCGGCAGTTCGATACGGTGGGCGTCGATTCCGTTGCCGGACAGCTCTTTCCGGATGGCCTCAGCGGTGTCGGTGAGCACCGGCTGGTGCAGGACCACCACCTTGTTGCGCGCCCCGAGCAGCTCGTGAAGCCGATCCAACACGCCGGTCCCGATGAGCACCGGGTAGGGCGGATCGACGGCGACCTCGATGGTCACGGGCTCATGCACGGGCACACTCATTTTCGCAGTCCTGCGCGACGGGCCAGGGTGGCCGGGGTGACGGGGCCGGACTCCGCCGGCGACTCGGGTTGTGGGGCGGAGCCGGTGGCCGTTTCGGCAGTCGCGGCAGCCGCGGAGTTGGGACCGGCCGAAGCGCCACTGCCGCCGATGACCCGGCGCCACGGCGCGCGGCGGCGGCGCGTCGGCTCCGGATTCTCCAGCCGGCCGACGATGTGGCGGACCACCGCACCGGGATTGCGCCGGTTGGTGCTGATGCGGATAGTCGCCAACCGGCGGTAGATCGGCGCCCGGCGGTTCATCAACTCCCGGTACTTCTCGGCGCGGTCCGGCCCGGCCAGCAACGGACGCACCGTGTTGCCGCTGGTGCGCCGAATCCCTTCGGCCGCACTGATTTCCAGGTAGACCACGGTATGGCCGGCAAGGGCCTCGCGAACCCCCTCGGTGGTCACCGCACCACCACCGAGGGACAGAATGCCGTCGTGGTCGCGCAGCGCCTCGCGGATCACCTGCTCCTCCAACTGCCGGAACCCGGCTTCCCCGTCGGTGGCGAAGATGTCGGCGACGGTGCGCCCGGTGCGCCGTTCGATCTCGGCGTCGGTGTCGAGCATGGTCAGTCCCAGAGCTTTGGCGAGCCGCCGCCCGATGGTTGATTTTCCCGAGCCGGGCAGCCCGACCAGCACAGCCTTCGGCGCCATCCTCCCTACCCCGACAGCCGGACCGAATCAGATCCGAAGGTCTCGCGTTCGGCGACCGCCCGCAGGTAACCCTCGATATTGCGCCGGGTCTCGACCAGCGAGTCGCCGCCGAACTTCTCCAGCGCGGCCCGCGCCACCACCAGCGCCACCATGGCCTCCACCACCACGCCGGCAGCGGGCACCGCGCACACGTCGGAGCGCTGGTGGATCGCCTGCGCCTGCTCGCCGGTGGCCATGTCGACGGTGGCCAGCGCGCGGGGCACCGTGGAGATCGGCTTCATGGCCGCCCGCACCCGCAGCGGCTGGCCGTTGGTCATGCCGCCCTCCAGGCCACCGGCCCGGTTGGTGGACCGCACCACACCGTCGGGGCCGGGATACATCTCGTCATGGGCGGCGCTGCCGCGGCGGCGGGCGGTCTGGAAACCGTCGCCGATCTCCACCCCCTTGATGGCCTGAACGCCCATCGCCGCGGCGGCGAGTTGGCTGTCGAGCCGGTTGTCGCCGCTGGTGAACGATCCCAGGCCCACCGGCAGCCCGTGCACCACGACTTCGACGACACCGCCGAGGGTGTCGCCGTCCTTCTTGGCCGCCTCGATCTCGGCGATCATCGACTGCTCGGCGGCGGCGTCGAACGCGCGCACCGGACTGTCGTCGATGCGCGGCAGGTCGGCAGGAGTCGGCGCGGGCCCGTCGTACGGGGTGGACGCACCGATGGAGACGACGTGCGAGAGCACCTCGACACCGAGGGCCTGACGCAGGAACGCCCGCGCGATGGTCGCCGCGGCGACCCGGGCCGCGGTCTCCCGGGCACTGGCCCGTTCCAGCACCGGACGGGCGTCATCGAAGCCGTACTTGAGCATGCCCGCGTAGTCGGCGTGGCCGGGCCGGGGCCGGGTCAGCGGGGCGTTGCGAGCCCCGTCCAGAGCGGCGGGGTCGACGGGGTCCGACGCCATCACCGTCTCCCATTTGGGCCATTCGGTGTTGCCGATCTCGATGGCGATCGGGCCACCCAGGGTGCTGCCGTGCCGCACCCCGGCAAGCACGGTGACCTCGTCCTGCTCGAACTTCATCCGGGCGCCGCGGCCGTAGCCCAACCGCCGCCGGGCCAGTTGGGCGCCGATATCGGCGGAGGTGACCTCGACGCCGGCGACCATGCCCTCGACCACGGCTACCAGGGCGCGGCCGTGGGATTCGCCCGCGGTGATCCATCGCAACACGCCGATCATCTTCCCACGTCGGCCGGGCCATGACCGAATCCGCCGACCTCCGCGCCGCGCCGCATCGGGGCATGCCGGCGAGCCTGTCGGCGACCTGACTGTTTTGGGGAGGCCCGCAGATGGACATAGAGAGTCCCGGATGTCGAGCTGCGGCCCGCGGGAGAAACTGCGCCAGATCCCCACCGACGCCGCAGCCGCCGATGGGGATAGCGGATAAACCCCCGCTCAGAGCACGACCAGCGCCGCGGCGGCCAGGGTGGCGGCGCACATCGACGGGCCGTGCGGCACCGAGCGTCCGCGACGGCACCGAACCCCACCACGACACAGTGCCCAGACGGTGCCCACCACCGCGGTGAGCAGTGGGGCGCCCAGCGCCGCCAGCACCCACACGTCCGCGCCGAGAGCCCCGGTCAGAGCACCGGTGCCCAGCGCCAGCTTCACGTCGCCGCCACCCATGCCGGCAGGACTGCACAGGTGCACCAGCAGGTAGAGCCCACCGAGCGTCGCCGCGCCGAGCGCAGCGGGCGCCCCGCGCCCAGCCAGCCCGGCCGCGGCCAGGATCACCGTGGCGCCGGTCAGTGTCAGGGTGTTGGGAAGCCGCCGATGCCGCACGTCGATCACCGACAGCGCCACCGACCAGGCGATGACGGCGGTACTGCCGGCAGCCGCGATGATTCCCATGCCGGCACGTTAAGCCAGCGCAGCCGCCATCTGCTCTCGCGGCGCCGGCCGGCCTGTGAATTGTTCGACCTGGCTGAAAGCCTGGTGCAGCAGCATCTGCACGCCGCTGATGACCTCGCCGCCGGACGCGGCCACAGCCTGGGCCAGCGGGGTGGGCCACGGGTCGTAGATGGCGTCCAGCAGCACCGGCACCGCCGCGAAAGTCTGCGCGTAGCCGGCAGCGGCCTCGGCCGGGATGGTGCTGACCAGGACATCGGCCTGCTGAGCGACAGTCCCGGCGTCGGCGGTGTCGCAGTACGACGTCACCGCCCCCAGCCGGGTGCCCACCTGCACCGACTGCGCGGCCTTGTCGCGGCTGCGCGCCACCACCACGATCTCTCCGACGCCCAGGGCGGCCAGTCCCGCCACGGCGGCCGGCGCGGTTCCGCCGGAGCCCAGCACCACCGCCCGGCGCAGCCCGCGGTGCCGCGCCGCCGTCTCTGCCAAGGCCCCTGCTACCCCGTCGATATCGGTGTTGTCGGCCCGCCAGCCGGTGGGCGTGTGCACCAGAGTGTTGGCCGAACCGACCAGCTCGGCGCGCTCGGTGCGTACGTCGGCGACCCGCAGGGCGGCGAACTTGCCCGGCATGGTGACCGAGAGCCCCACCCATTCGGGGCCCAAACCGCGCACCAGAGTAGGCAATTCGTCGGCAGTGCACTCGATGCGCTGATAGGTCCAGTCATCCAGGCCCAGCGCCCGGTACGCCGCCAGGTGCAGCTGCGGTGAGCGGGAATGCGCGACGGGTGAGCCGAGGACGGCCGCCTTGCGCGCCGTCACGGTACTACCGCCCGGAATTGAGGAAGCCGCTGTCGAGCGCCTTGTCCCGGTTCGCCAGGTGTTCCTGATAGTCGCTGGTGAACAACGTGGTGCCGTCGGAGTCGATGGTCACGAAGTACAGCCAGTCCCCCGGCTCGGGCCGCTCTGCCGCCGCCAGCGCGTCCACGCTGGGCGAACAGATCGGCGTCGCCGGCAGACCCGGCATGGCGTAGGTGTTCCACGGCGTTTCTGCGGCCCGGTCCTCGTCGGTGGTGGCCACTTCCTGGCGTTCCAGCGGGTAGTTGACCGTGGAATCGAATTCCAGGCGGTCATAGTCGCTGGCCAGCCGGTTGTAGATCACCCGGGCCACCTTCGCGAAGTCGGCGGGCTGGGCCTCCTTCTGCACCAGCGAACCGACGATGAGCACCTCGTACGGCGAGATGTTCAGCGCCTTGGCGGCATCGAGGATGCCGCTCTTGGCGTACTGCTCACCGCTTTCGGCGACGAGCTTGGCGAGGATCTCCTTCGGCGCGGACGACGGGTTGATGTTCCAGGTCCCCGGCGCGATCAGACCCTCCAGCCGCCGGTGGCTCTGCCCCATGGCTCCTGCCCCCTTGAGCGCCCACTCCGGCGCGTTCAGCGACTCCAGCGTGCCGTCTTCGGCGGCGGCCTTCAGATCCGCCGCGGACACGCACTTCTTGGTGCCGTTCAGGTTCACGCAGCTGGCATCGGAGATCAGCGAGAAGATGCCCGGATTCACCGAGCCCGCACCGATCGGGGTGATGTCGTCGAGCTGCTTGCCCTCGGGGATGACGAGCTTGCCGACCCGCGACTTCGGGTCGGTGAGCTTCTTGACAGCGGTGGCCGCCGGAATCTCAGTGCGCAGCATGTAGAAACCCGGCTGGATCGCGGCCAGTTCGGAGTTGCCCGACGCCGCCGAGATGAACATTCCGACGTCGGCGATGACGCCCTTGTCGACCAGATCCTGGGCGATCACCGAGCCGGAATCGCCCGGGTGGACCTCGACGACGATGTCTTGCTTGCCCTCGCCGGTGAAGTCGCTGGGCATCTTGGGGGCACTGCCGAAGAGCTTGGGACCCAGCAACCAGACCGCGAGCGCGGCGGCCAGCGCCAGACCGATCAGGATGGCGATCCGGCCATTACGCCGGTTGCCCGCCTTGTGTGCCTCGACAGTTTGCCGGCGCGCGCCGACGGCCACCGGCTCGGCTCGCCCGGGTTGGACATCTTCGGGTTTCACGTCGTCGGGCATCTCACTCTCTCACCGTCGTGGCCGCGTTGCGGCTCTGTTCGATTGCCGCACCGCGGCTCTGGTCAATCGCCGCACCGCGGCTCTGGTCAATCGCCGCACCGCGGCTCTGGTCAATCGCCGCAC
>JAULZA010000107.1:0-11551 GCA_032117575.1 Mycolicibacterium sp. | reverse complement strand
CAACGTCCTGCAGTTCTGCCGGGAGCGGTCGAACTTCCGTCGGCTGCAGTACGTGAGCACCTGCTACGTCTCCGGCGCCTACGACGGCGATTTCACCGAGGACATGCTCGAAGAGGGCCAGGAGTTCCAAAACCATTACGAGTCAACCAAATACGAGGCCGAGCGACTAGTGCGGGCGGCGATCGCCGAGGGCCTGCCGGCGACGATCTACCGGCCCGGCATCGTTGTGGGGGACTCGCGCACCGGTGCGACCCAGAAGTACGACGGGCCCTATTTCGTCGCCTCCTACATGAAGCGCCTGCCCGGCGTGGCGTTCATGCCCAACGTCGACAGAGGCGTCATGGCATCGCTGGTGCCGCGCGACTACGTCATCGCGGCGATGGACGCACTGAGCGTCCTCGACCGTTCCGAGGGCAAGACCTACCAGTTGACCGACCCCAATCCCCCGTCAGCCCGCGAGGTGGCCGAGATCTTCGGCAAGCACCTCGGTAAGAGGCTGGTCTGGCTGCCCATCCCGGTATCGGCCGTGCGCGGACTGCTCGACACCATCCCCGGGATGGAACTGCTCACCGGTCTGCCTGCGGAGACCCTGGACTACTTCGCGTTCCCCACCACGTACGGCACGGCGCACACCGTGGCCGACCTCGAAGGCACCGGGGTCTCATGTCCCCATTTCCGCGATTACGCCGACAAGCTGCTCGACTTCATGGCAGCCCACCCGGAGTTCGACTCCAAAGCAATGGTGTGACAAAAGAAGCAGCGTGACAAAACAGTTGTTCTGACAGGGGGGATTTCATGACGGAGAACGGGCAATCGCTGGTCGTCAATATCAGCCTGAGCGGCCACGAGCGGGACTACGACGAGTCCGTGGACTTCCTCGGAAGCACCTTCCGAATCGTCCGGGTGGGCACCGGTGGCAGCGCCAAGCGGGCCGAAGAAGAACTGCGCACGTGGTCCGGCCGGGCCGCGGCGATCGGGGTCAGCGGGGTCCACGACGCTATGGTGTCCGGGACCCTCAAGGGCGATCCTGCCAGCCTTCGGAAGGCCGCGGACGAGGCCACCGGGGCGTTCGTCACCGATGGCCACCGGTTGCGCAATGTGTTGCAGGAGTGGACCATTCGGAATCTGGCCGGTGAGATGCCCGGCTACTTCGCCAATGCGCGAGTGGTGGTGCTCGGCGGACGAAACCACTACCGCACCACCCGAGTGCTTGCGGAGAGCACGCACAACATGCACTTCGCCGACCCGGCGGTGGAGTACGGCCTTGACGATATTCACACTCCGTTCGCGGCGTTCGAGCGCTTCGTCTCCGCCTCGGGCTGGCTTCTGGAGAAACTCCCCACCGCGGTGGTATCGGCGGCCACCGCCCCGGCCCGGTTGGTGATGGAGTCCAAGGTTCGCCAGGCCCTGCAGGACTGCGACATCGTGGTGGCCACCTTCGCCGAACTCGCCCAGTTCGAGTTGGACGACTTGGCGGGCAAGACGCTCATCTCGACGTCCATCGACTCCGAGCGGCTGAACAGCCTGCGGGAGCGTGGAATCGACCTCATCCTCGACGACGTGCCGCAGCCGTTCGATGGGTTGGTGGTCAATGAGGCGACGCTTGAGGCGCTGATGCTGGTCGCGGGCCAAACCGAGGAGTCACGACTCACCGACGACGACCTGCTCGAAATGATCCAGTCGGCGGAGTTGGAACCGCGGATCCTCTACCCCAGCGGCTTCCGGCGGAAGTCCCGGTTCGCCTTCGTGATCCACCCGCTGTCCCAGGAGTACTTCCGCAATGTGAAGCCGCTCGATACGGTCGCCGACGTGGCGCCGGATTTTTTCATGGATGGCGTGGAGAAGCTGATGGCGCACGCGCCGCCGTTCGTCTACAGCCATGTCACCGGTATCACGTCGCCGACGGGCGCTGAGGCGGAAGGCTGGCTCATCACCGTCGGCGGCACGCCGAAGGAACTGATGGCGCACGATCCGGAGTTCACCTACTCGCGGCTCCTCGCCGCGGCCGACATGGCACAGAAGATGGGCGCCCAGATCATGGGTCTCGGCGCGTTCACCAAGGTCGTCGGTGACGCCGGTGTCACGGTGGCCAAGCGTGCACCGCTTCCCATCACCACGGGCAACTCCTACAGCGCCTCGGGTGCGCTGTGGGCCGCCCACGACGCGGTGCGCCGACTCGGCATCGCCGAGGTGGACGAGAAGGGACACATCAAGGGCAAGGCGATGGTGGTCGGCGCGACCGGCGCCATCGGCTCGGTCTGCGCGCGACTGTTGGCGATGGCCGCCGACGAACTGTGGCTGGTGTCCATCGAACCGGCCAAGCTGTTGGCGCTGAAGGAGGACATCGAGCGGGAGAACCCGCGGGCGGTGATCCACGTGGGTGCCGACGCCGACGAGCACATCGCCGACATGGATGTCATCGTCACGGCCACCTCGGGGGCCGGCAAGAAGGTGCTCGACATCATGAAGGTGAAGCCGGGTGCGGTCATCACCGACGTGGCTCGCCCGTTGGACCTGTCGGCAGACGATGTGGCCAAGCGGCCCGATGTGCTGGTCATCGAGTCCGGGGAGATCGAACTGCCCGGCGATCCGCAGATGAAGGGAATCGGCCTGCCGAAGGGCATTGCCTACGCCTGCCTGGCCGAGACCATCGTCCTGGCACTTGAGGGCCGCTACGAGACGTTCACCGTCGGGCGCAACATCGAGTGGGAGAAGGTCAAGGAGATCTACCGACTCGGGCTCAAGCACGGCATGAAGCTCGCCGCGATCTCCGGTGTCAACGGCGTCTACACCGACTCCGACCTGGCCAGGATCCGGGAGTTGGCGCTGGCCAAACGGGAGGAAACGGCAGCGCCCCAGTCCTGATCAGCGTCCTGATCAGCGGCCTGATCAGCGTCCTGATCAGCTGTTGGTGGCCAGCGTCAGTTCCATCAGCTTGATCGCCTGACCGCAGGCGTCGATACCGGGTGCCTGGGGGTTGATCCACCAGCCCACCACACCGGCGGCGTCGCTGGCGACACCACAGCCGCCGCTGGGACCTTCTTTGCGCATGATGATCGAGGCGACTCCGTTGATCGTCTTGTTCTCGGTCGGGTACTTCAGGCTCTCGGCGACCTTGCGCTCGTTGTTCAGGCTGCCCTGCTCGTACCAAAACCGGGTGATGTCGATCAGTCCCGCCGGGTTGAGCGCCTGCCACCGGCAGACCGCGCCGACGAAGGTGCTCTGGATGTCCAGCGGGTCGGCGCCGACCGTCTTGGCCAGCACGTCGGCGGTCAGGACGTCGCACTCCTTGAGCAGGTTGGGGTACTTCTCCGCGGAGTTGTCTCCGCGCGCGGGGCCGGTACCGGCTTTCATCGCGGTACCGCCGACGGTGTTGGCGCACCCGGCGAGAACGATGGGTGAGATCACCGCCGCGAGGACGCCGGCGGTCAGTCGACGACGCATAAGCCGGCTCATTTCGCGTTCACAATCGATTGGCGGGTCAGTTCCTTGGCGACGTCGCACGCTGGCGGGTAGGGCTTCTCGGCGAAGCTGACCGACCACTCGATGAAGTCGTCGTTGAACTGAATCCCGATCTCGCACAGGCTGTCGCCGAGCATGGGGTCGCTGCCCACCGCGATGAAGCCGTCGTAGCCCTCGATGTTGATGTCCTCGACGCTGGTCCGGGAAAGTTCCTCGGTCTTGCGTTCACGCCCGATTGGGCTGCCGCGGAACCAGTTGAACGAGAAGTGCGGGCCGAGGATGCCGCCGCCTGCGAGCCACTGGCACCCCACCGGGTTCACCGCGGTCTTGACCAAGCCGGTAATCCGGGTCTGCTCGGCCATGACCTGGTCGCTGATGCCGCCGCACTCGGCGAACATCGGCCCGTGTTTGCCCTCTCCGGAAGCCGGCGCTTCGGAATCCTGCTGCTGGCTCTGCGGCTGGTCGGGATCCGACGCCGCCGAGCACGCCGAAAGCGCCCCGAGCGCCGCCACTGCGGCCAAGCCTGCGGTGAATTTGTGCACCGTCGTCATGCGGACCTGCTGACTCCTCACAGAAGCACTGTAGCGTCAGGTGCCGCCGGGCCGCCGACACACTGGCTGAACAGGCGGTTTGTCGGTCAACGCGGGCGTGGGGCAGGTGTGGGACAGTAACGAAATGCTCGTGGCGCTGGTGCGGCGGTACCTTCGGCCGTACCGGCGACTGGTGGCGGCGGTGATGGTTCTGCAAATCTTCAGCACGCTGGCGTCGCTGTATCTGCCGACCGTCAACGCGGCGATCATCGACGACGGGGTCGCGACCGGGAACACCGGTCTGATCGCCCGGCTGGGGCTGGTGATGCTGGCCGTGACGGCTCTGCAGGGGGCCTGCGCGGTGGGGGCGGTGTATTTCGGGTCGCGCACCGGAATGGGTTTCGGCCGTGACGTGCGGACGGCGCTGTTCCACCACGTCGTCGGTTTTTCCGAGGCGGAGACCGCGCGCTTCTCCGCGCCGTCGCTGCTCACCCGGACCACCAATGACGTCCAGCAGATCCAAACCCTGGTGCAGATGACGGCGACCGTCCTGGTGACCGCGCCGCTCATGTGCGTCGGCGGAATCGTCATGGCGATACACCTGGACGCCGGGCTGTCCTGGCTGCTTCTGGTCAGCGTGCCGGTGCTGGGCATCGCCAACTATCTGATCGTCGCGCGCATGCTGCCGGTCTTTCGCAGCATGCAGCGCCTCATCGACGGCATCAACCGGGTGCTGCGCGAGCAGTTGTCCGGCATCCGGGTGGTGCGGGCATTCACCCGGGAGCCGTTCGAGCAGCAGCGGTTCGGCGCGGCCAACCGGGCGGTGTCGCAGGCCGCTCTGACCGCGGGGCGCTGGCAGGCGCTGATGCTGCCGGTGACCACCCTGACGATCAACATCTCCAGCGTCGCGCTGATCTGGTTCGGAGGCGTGCGCATCGACGACGGCCGCATGCAGGTCGGCTCGCTGATCGCGTTCCTCTCGTACTTCATGCAGATCCTGATGGCGGTGCTGATGGCCACCCTGATCATGGTGATACTGCCCCGCGCCTCGGTGTGCGCCGAGCGGATCACCGAGGTGCTGACAACCCGGTCGAGTCTGGCCGAGCCGGATTCCCCGCGTCATCCGTCCGGCGGCGTCCGCGGTGCGCTGAGTCTGCAGGACGTCACCTTCAGTTACCCGGGCGCCCAACGCCCTGTCCTGCAATCGGTGACGTTCACCGCGACGCCGGGGACCACCACCGCGATCGTCGGCGGCACCGGGTCGGGGAAGTCGACGCTGGTGGCCCTGATGTGCCGGCTGTACGACGTGACCGAAGGTTCGGTGCGCCTCGACGGCATCGACGTGCGCGACTACGCCACCGAGGACCTGTGGTCGTCGCTGGGACTGGTTCCGCAGCGCGGCTATCTGTTCTCCGGCACCGTGGCCGAGAACCTGCGCTACGGCAAAGCCGATGCGGACGAGGAGCAGATGTGGGACGCGCTGCGGATGGCTGCGGCGGAGGACTTCGTTCGCGCGGATGCGGACGGGCTGGGTATGCGCATCGCGCAGGGCGGCATCAACGTCTCCGGGGGTCAGCGCCAGCGGCTGGCGATCGCGCGGGCAATGATCCGCCGGCCGGCGGTCTATCTGTTCGACGATTCCTTCTCGGCTCTGGATGTGCACACCGACGCGCGGGTGCGGGCCGCTGTGCGTGACACTGCCGCCGATGCGACGGTGATCATTGTCGCCCAGCGGATTTCGACGGTGGCGGCCGCGGATCAGATCGTCGTCCTCGACGGCGGGCGGGTGGTAGGCGTCGGCACGCATCAGGAACTGCTCGACGGGTGCCCGACGTATGCCGAGTTCGCCGAGTCTCAGAGTCTGGCCGCGGTCGGGGGCCAACCGTGACCGCCCCACCGATGCGGCCCGGCGTGCGGGCCATGCTGGCCGACCCGGCGCTGGCGCGCTCCCGCGACTTCCGGGCAACGATGCTGCGCCTGCTGCGCCGGCTGACTCCGCACCGCTGGTCCACCGCGGTGCTACTGGCGATGGCGGTCGGCGGCATCGCGCTGTCGGTCATCGGGCCGCGTGTCCTGGGTCACGCCACCGATCTGTTGTTCAACGGGTTCCTCGGCCGCCAGCTGCCGTCCGGCATCTCCAAGGACCAGGCCGTCGCCGAAGCCCGCGCCCGCGGCGACGGCAGGTTCGCCGATCTCTTGTCCGGTACCAACGCGGTGCCCGGCCAGGGGGTGGACTTCGCCGCGGTGGGCCGAACGCTGCTGCTGGCGTTGGTGTTGTATCTGCTTGCCGCCCTGCTGATCTGGGGCCAGGCGCGACTGCTGAACGTGATCGTGCAACGCACCGTCACGGCGCTGCGCGCGGATGTCGAGGCCAAGATCCACCGGCTGCCGCTGGCCTATTTCGATTCCCGCCAGCGCGGCGAACTGCTCAGCCGGGTGACCAACGATGTCGACAACATCGCGACGTCGGTGTCGCTGACGATCAGCCAGCTGCTCACCGCGGCGCTGACGGTGGTCGCGGTACTGGTGATGATGGTGGTCATCTCCCCGTTGCTGACGCTGATCACCCTGGCGCTGGTTCCGTTGTCGCTGTGGGTGATCCGGCTGATCACCCGCCGCTCGCGGACTTTGTTCGTGGCGCAGTGGGCGAATACCGGCCGGCTCAACGCGCATGTCGAGGAGACCTACAGCGGCTTCACGGTGGTCAAGACCTTCGGGCACCGGGCGGCCGCCCAAGAGAAGTTCGACTCGCTCAATGCCGACGTCTATCACGCGGGGTTCGGCGCACAGTTCTTCTCCGGGCTGGTGTCACCGGCCACCATGGTCATCGGCAATCTGGGCTATGTGGCCGTCGCCGTCGTCGGCGGCTTCCAGGTGGCCTCCGGGCAGATCACGCTCGGCAGCGTGCAGGCGTTCATTCAGTACGTCCGTCAGTTCAACCAGCCACTGACCCAACTGGCCGGGATGTACAACACCCTGCAGTCCGGGGCGGCCAGCGCGGAGCGGGTGTTCGACTTCCTCGACGAGCCGGAGGAATCACCCTCTCCGCCAGCCGAACTGCCCGACGGGCCGGGTCGCGTCGACTTCGAGCACGTCGACTTCAGTTACCGTCCCGGCACTGCGGTGATCCGGGGCGTGTCGCTGACCGCCGCGCCGGGCAGTACGGTGGCGATCGTCGGGCGCACCGGCGCCGGCAAGACGACACTGGTGAACCTGCTGATGCGGTTCTACGACATCGATGCCGGCCGGATTCTCCTCGACGGTGTCGACATCCGCACGGTGAGCCGGCAGTCGTTGCGCTCGCGGATCGGCATGGTGTTGCAGGACGCCTGGCTGTTCGGCGGCACCATCGCCGAGAACATCGCCTACGGGCGGCCGGGCGCCTCCGAGGATGAGATCGTCGCCGCGGCCCGCGCGGCGCGGGTGGACTCCTTTGTTCGCGCGCTGCCTGAGGGCTATGAGACCCGGCTCGGCGACGACGCGACCACCATCAGCGCGGGGGAACGGCAGCTCATCACCATTGCCCGCGCGTTCCTGGCCAGGCCGCAACTGCTGATTCTGGACGAGGCCACCAGTTCGGTGGACACCCGCACCGAGGTGCTGGTCCAGCAGGCCATGGTCGAACTGCGTCGCGGGCGAACGAGTTTCATCATCGCCCACCGGCTGTCGACGATCCGCGACGCGGACCTGATCGTCGTCATGGACGACGGGCGGATCGTCGAGCAGGGCAGCCACGCCGAATTGATGGAGCGGCGGGGGGCGTACTGGGAGATGACGCGGGTTTAGGTTCTCGGGCGCCGCGCAAAGGACGTCGCAAAAGAGACGTTCCGGCTAATTCATGCCATTTCGGGATAGTTGCCGGGTAGCTTTCCCGCGGGAGGTCACAGTGGGCTTAGGCGGAACCGAAGCCACGGAGCTGCCGGAAATCAGGTTCCCGAAAATCAGCCTCACGGGAACCGGGCTCACGGGAACCAACCGTGCGCCTCGCGTGTGCATCGTCTCGCACCGCCTCGGCGGCTACGACGGAGTCAGCGTCGAAGCGGCCAAATGGCACTGGGCCTTCCTGGAATTGGGTTGGACTGTCACGCGGGCCGCGGGATTCTTCTCCGGCGCCCGGAGCGCCACGGACGTGGAAGTGGCAGGTTTGTGGGCGCCGTATTTCGGCGGCGCCCCGCCCCCGCCCGACACCGAGGTCATCAACCATCTCTGCCGCACAAACGATCTGCTTGTTCTCGACAACGTCGGATCCTTGCCGACCACTCCACACACCGCGGTCGAATTCGAAATCGCAGCTCTTCGCGCCGGCCTTCCCACGATCGTCAGGCATCACGATCCGCCGTGGCAGCTGAGCTCATTCACGCCATCGGCGACCGCCGGTTTTCCGCTGACCGACGCACGCATGCTGCACGTCACCATCAACCGGCTCACCGAGGGCGAATTCAGGCAGCTCAATCCCGCCCTGGTAGCAGCGGACGCCGTCACGACGATTTACAACACCGTCGACCGCGCCGGCCTGCGGCAGGGAGATGGTGCGGCCCCGCGCCGGCGGATGGCAATCCCCGATGGGGATCTCCTGCTCGCCCATCCCGCTCGGAACATCGACCGAAAGAACATCCCCGCGGCACTGGACCTCGCCGGTGCACTTCACCGCCGCACCGGCCGGCGAATCCACTACTGGCTCACCGATCCGACCGGTGAACTCGACGCGCTCCCGACCGGAGTGACGGCCCACCGCGGTCATGTCGACCGCGCCGCGGACCTCTACGCGGCTGCCGACATCGTCGCTCTGACGTCCACCTGGGAGGGATGGGGCCTTCCGGTCGTGGAGTCCGCCGCCGCTCGGCGGCCTGCGGTGACCTGTTCCTATCCGGTTCTGGCAGAGATCAATCAGATCGGCATCGTCACCGTTGACCATGGCGACGTCGATACGCTCGTCGACTTGCTGACCGAGCCGGCGCGCTACACAGCGTTCACCATGGCCAACGAGCGGGCGGCCGCCGCGTTGGATATCCGTCGGCTGCCCACGATTCTGGGGCAGGCCGCAACTCGGGCGATCATGCTGATGAACCCGGGACGTCAACCCACACCCCCCGCAAGCGGATCTCACTGCTGAGCTGACAATCGCCACGGCGCGCCCACCGAACTGGATAATGGCCTGATGGCAGGAAAAGAGCTCGACCCTCAGCGTGCCCGCGCAGCCCGCGACGTCATGCGGCAGCATCCGGCGATGGCGGCGTTCGCCGTATCGCCCGTCCTCATCGGGGCTGCCCTGGTCTGGTGGCTGGTCAGCCCTGGTTGGGCGATCGTCCTACTGGTCGCCGCGCTGGTCGGCGGCGGCTGGGCCGTCCTGCGCAAGCGCTGAAATCCGGAAGCGGCACCCCAACAGCTGCCGCTCCCCCGGCTGTAGCCACAGGCAGCGGTCACCGGCGGGCACCGCACCTGGGGGCGCCGTCCACGGTTCGACGCAGACAGTGGACCGCGGAGGTTCGGTCCACACCACGACCTGGTCCAGCGGCGCCTGGAGTTCCAGTTCGATGGCCTCATCGGCTGCGGCGTCCCACAGCCGCACGATCCCGATAGGTTGAGCCAGCAGGTCCACGCCGTCGCCGAGACGCTGCAGTTGGTCGACGTTGGTGGCCGACAAGCCTTGCAGCGCCGCCGATGCCAGCCCGGACACGGCGAAATACGGATGCAGCCCGAACGAGAAGGGCATGGCCCCTGAGCCGTTCGCGAGGTGCTCCACACCGACGCTGACGGCCAGGGCGGCCGGCTCAAGCCGGTAGGCCAGGCTGAGTTCAAAGGGGAACGGATAGTGGGCCAGCGTGGCGTCGCTGTGACCCAAGGTCAGTTCGATCCCCTGCCCGTCGTTCAGCGCCCGCAGCCGCCACGGCAGATCCCGGGCGAAGCCGTGCTGGTTCATCGGAAAGCTGCCCTGGGCCACGTCGAGTCGATTGCCGGGGAGGCTGCCGCAGATCGGGAACAGCACCGGGATGCCGCCGCGCACACTCTTGGCCGGGTCGGCGAAGCGCTGCTGATCGAGATACAGCCGCTCGCGGCCGGCGCTAACCCAGCCGGTGACAAGTCCGCCCCGTTCCGGCACCACCCGAAGTTGATCGCCACGGGCGGAGGTAAAAAGCCAGTGCCCGTAGGGCTGCGCCACGAACTGCAGCATTGGCGTCACCGCGCCGCGGAGGCCGTCTCGGCCTCAGCCTGTCGCGCCCGGTACACCTTGACCTCACCGGCGATGTTCTTGAGCCGCTTGGCCCCCGCGTTGGACCAGCGGAACCGGGTGTCGTCGCCGATCTCATGGCGCGCCGATTCGGCGACCAGCACGGCACCCGGCCGGGCCACCGATGTCACCCGGCTCGCCAGGTTCACCGGGCTGCCGAACCAGTCCCCGGCGCGGCTCACCGCTGCGCCGTAGGCCACCCCCACCCGCAACCGGGGCAGCGTCTCATCGGCGGCCGCGGCGTCAACCAGAGCCAGCATCACGTCCAGCAGCGCCGCGGTGTCGGGCGAGACGAACATGACCGCGTCACCGATGGTCTTGATGAACCGCACCGGAGCCACCACGACGTCGCGGGCCAGGTCTGCCAGCCGGTTGGCCAGCTTTTCGAGATTCCTTGGCGGAAGTTGCTCGCCGAGCTGGGTGAAGCCGACCAGATCGGCGAACGCCGCGCCGACCATCCGGGAGCCGGGCAGCGGAACGCCCTGAGCCCGTTCGTTGGCGTTGATGGCCTCGGTCTGCATGGCATGGCGTAGTTGCAGCAGCAGCAGATCCTGGATCATCGGCCCCAGCAGCGGAGCCGCGACGGCCATCAGCGCCTGCGATGCCTGGGCGATCTCCAACTCGCTGACGCCAGGGTGCAGCACAGCGCCCAGCGCCGCCGAGCGCATTTCCTCCGTTGCGTGCGAAAGCCCCTCCGTGAGAACGCGAACCACGATCAGCAACCGATCGGGATCCAATCCCAGGTCCAGGAAACGCTTGATGTGGACCGCGGGGGCGGCGTCGGCCCGCATGAACGCGGGCGCGTCGGGATCGTCGACCTGGGGCAGGCCGGCGGCCCGCTGGAACCGCATCAGCTGGTCCAGATCCAGACCGGCCTCGGCACTGATCTCGCGGGCTGACACATAGGACCCGTCGTCGCCGAGGGCATGGCGGGCGGGCAGCAGCATCGGGGCGAACGAATGCCGGATCTCCTCGACGGAGATGCCCTGATCCAGCAGCCACGGGATCAGCGCGGCGCGCTCTTCGCGCGCCTGCCCGGTCAGTCCGTCGAGCAGCCCGGTCGACTCGATGTCGATGCTCATGACACCGGCGGCCGCCGGTCGGCCCAGGGCCGCGCCGCCTCGATCTGCGCGCTCAACGCCAGCAGTGTGGCCTCGTCGGAAGGCCGGCTGACGAGTTGCACCGATACCGGCAGCACCTCACCGTCCAGGAACCACGGCACCGACGCTGCCGGCTGGCCCGTCGCGTTGAAGATGGCGTTGAACGGCACCCGGGCCGACACCAGCGACAGCGTGCTCACGCCGCCGCGGTGCTGGTACTGGCCGATCCG
>JAULZA010000106.1:0-30666 GCA_032117575.1 Mycolicibacterium sp. | reverse complement strand
GGTTTCGTGCTGCTGGCACTGCTCATCGGTGCCTCGCTGGCGCTGGCCGGTGACCTGATCGGCGCTGCCACGCGCAACCCTGAAGCGACTGCGCCGCTGCTGCTGGTGCCGCAGGTGACGTTGGGGCTTGCGTCGGTGGGTCTGCAACCAACTGAACGCTTTCCGGACTGGATTCAACCGTTCGTCCGCAACCAGCCGCTGTCGCAGTTCCTCAACGCGCTGCGTGCGCTGGCCGGTGACAGCACCGCGGCGGCGCCGCCGGTCACCTGGTCGGTGATCGGTCCGTCGCTGCTCTGGCTGGCCGGTTTCATCGTCGTATTCACCTGGCTGCACGCGCGCGTGGCGGCGAGGCGCTCATGAGCCTGCTGAGCGAGACCTCACTGCTGACCGCCCGCATCCTGCGGCGGTGGACCAACGACACTGCCACCGTGGCCCAGTCACTGTTGTTCCCGGCCGGCTTCCTGGTGGCGCTGAATATCGTTTTGGGGGACGGCGTCAAACAGGTCACCGGGCACAGCGCGCTGTACGGCAGCGTCCCACTGGTGTCACTGATCGGAGCCACCTCCGGGGCCATCATCGTCGCCGTCGGGGTGATGCGCGAGCGCGATGAGGGCCTGCTGTCCCGGTTCTGGGTGGTGCCCTCGCACCGGGCGTCTGGTCTGCTGTCGCGACTGATCGCCGAGGGTGTCCGGATCGTGGTGATCACCAGCTTCGTGTTGTTCGTGGGGCTGCTGCTGGGCTTCCGCTTCACCCAGGGATTCCCCAAAGCGGTGCTCTGGCTTTTCATGCCGGCGCTGTTCGGGGTGGCCTTCTCGGCGGTGGTGATGACCATCGCGCTGTACGCGCAGAACACCCTGGTGCCGCAGGCGACCGAGATCATCGCCGCGGTGATGTTCTTCTTCAGCAGCGGCTTTGTGCCGCTCGACCAGTTCCCGAAGTGGCTGCAGCCCTTCGTCGAACACCAGCCCTGCAGCTATGTCGTGGAGGCGATGCGCGGCCTGTCGATGGGCGGCCCCGTGGTCAAGCCCGTGCTCGGAGCACTGTTATGGTCCGCGGGAATAGCCGCTGTCATCGCCGTCCCGCTGGCGCTCGGGTATCGGAAGGCCAGCAGACGTGACTGATCGCCGGGGGTGGTGAGGATGTTTCCTTCGTCAGGTATCCGCAAGCTCGCGCGCAGCGAGGAGATGTTCGCCGAGACGCAGAACTTCGTCGGCCTGGCCGCCCATGTCAGTGGCAAGGTCGACCTCGACGCTCTCGCCGAAGCGTTCGACCTGCTGCTCCAGTCCCATCCCGTGCTGGGCGGTCACCTGGAGAAGGGTGCCGACGGCCGCTACGAGATCGTCCTCGACGACCTGCTGCACCCCGGCATCGACGTGATAGACCTCGACGGTCCGGACGCCGAGGCGCCCGCGCCGTTGTTCGACCAGAGCGCCGCCCTGGTCCATCTGCGGGTCGTGGTGCGCCACGGCGCCGATTCGGACATCACTGTCCAGCCGACGCTCTACATCCACCACAGCCTGGCTGACGGGCACCACCAGTTCAGCTTGGTCGAGGAGTTGTTCACCACCTACACCGATCTGGTGACCACCGGGTCGGCCCGGCCGGTCACCATGCACCCGGCGCCGGATTCGATGGAGAAGATCCTCGCCGACCGCGGCATCGAGAAGAAGAACCGCTCCGGCCTGGAGCGGCTGATGGGCGCGATGTTCGCCTACGACCTGCCGCCGTCGCGCCGGGCTGCCGCGGCGTCCGATCCGGTTCTGCCGCAGCTTGTTCCGATGGTCTCGTGCACGCTGGGATCCGAGGAGACCGAACGGATCATCGCCTTCTGCCGGGCCAACAAGCTCGGATTGAACGCGCTGTTGTCGGCGGTGGTCCTGACCGCCGAGTGGCAGATCCGCAAGACCCCGAACATTCCGGTGCCCTATGTCTATCCGGTGGACTTGCGGTACCTGCTCTCGCCGCCGGTGTCGGCGACCGAGTGCACCAACCCGGTGGGTATCGCCACCTATCTGGCCGAGATCCGCCGGGACACCGACATCGTCGAGCTGGCCCGCGATATCAACGACACCTTCAAGGGCGACATCGCCGAAGGTGTGATCCAGCAGTCCTTCCTGCATTTCAGCCCGCAGTACGTCGGCAACCCGCCCGGGATGCCCGACGTGGTGATGCTCACCGACAACGGCGTCGTCCCTCCCATGCCCACCCCGCCGGAGATGGAGTTCACCGGCAGCCACGGCGAGCTGTACTTCGCCGTCGGAGCGGGCATCGAGATCTACACCAGCAAGATCTTCGCCGGCCGGCTCACCATCGAATACCACTCACACGGGCCGGATCCCGAGATCCGCACTGCCGCAATCGAATCCCTGCTGCGTGAGGTCGCCGGGCGAAGGGACTGAGCCGGCTAATCCGGTCGCGCCTGCAAGGCGCAGCGAGAAAAGCGTAGCTACCGGTCCGGCCCGAACTCGTAGACGTGGTACTGCAGCGCCTTGCGCAGCGCGGGCGCCAGACGGGCGGCCCGCTTGACGGCGCGGAAGCGTGCGGACACCCTGGCGAACGTGCTGGCGTCGAAGAACGTCGCCGACTCGCGCAGCCGCAGGCCGGGCACCCGGCTCAGCACCTTCTCGGGTGAGTTGACGGCCCAGTACAGCGTGGACCCGGAGTTGCGCACCAGGGTCTGGCTCTTCTGGGACTTGATGGCCAGCCAGTTGAAGAAGTCGATCTGCAGCTGACCGGACGGGAAGTGCTCGACGACGTGCCGTAGCAGCTCGATGCCCTGATCCTCGGTCAGGTACATGCTGATGCCCTCGGCCAGGAACAACACCGGGCGGTCGGCCGGGATCCGATCCAGCCAGGACGGGTCGGTGGCCGATGTAGGGAAGAGGTGGTAGCCGGGCCGGCTCGGGTACACCTGCTCGCGCAGCGCAATGACCTCCGGGAAGTCCACGTCGTACCACTGCACGTCGGGTCCCGGGTCCAGCCGGAACACCCGCGCGTCCAAGCCGCAGCCCAGGTGCACCACGGTGCATCGCGGGTTGGTCGCCAGGAAGCGACGGGCCCAGATGTCGTACTGCGCGGTGCGCACCGTGCAGACCGGCGCCCACGCTCCGCCGATGCCCAGTTCGTCCCAGTCGTAGTCGATCCGGGCGATCGCGTCCTTGGCGAACCGGTCGCCGAGAACGGGTCGTTCGAAGTCCGCGTCGAGGGCCTTGAGGTATAGCGTCGAGAGCATCGTCTTGGCCGGGCCGGTGAGGTTCACGGCAACTCTGTCGCTCACCTGTGTGAGAGTATTCGTTGAGCCTGGAGTGCGCGAAATCCGGCGTTCATCACATCCTTCATCCGAGGAGGCGCAGCCGTGATCGACGGTGCCGAGTCGCCGGACCGGCCACCCCGGGTCCTGCTGCTGTACTACAGCTACACCGGTCAGGCTCGCAAGGTCCTCGACGCCGCGGGGGAGGTGTTCCGTCAGCGGGGCTGCGAGGTCTACAGCGCGCCCATCGAGTTCACCGACCCGCGGTACGCCGAACGGTTCTCCCGGTTTCCGATGCACAACGTGTGGCCGGAGTTCCTGGGCATGCTGCCCGCCCAGACGCTGCGCGCCACCGGCGAGATCCGCACGCCCGACGAGGTGCGGCGCCACGACTATGACCTGATCTGTATCGGCTCGCCCACCTGGTGGCGCAACGTCAGCATGCCGCTGCGCTCGTTCCTCACCTCACCGGAGGCGCGCCCGCTGTTCGACGGCACAACCTTCGCGGTGTTCGTGGTGTGCCGCCGCTACTGGCGGGAGAACTTCAATGCCGTCCGCAAACTCGCCGCCAAGGCCGGCGGTCGCTATGTCGGCGAAATCCATTTCACCTACCCCGGCGACCAGCTGCGCTCCATGCTCTCGCTGACCAGCTACCTGGGGTCGGGGGAGTACCGGGACCGATACCTGGGCATGCGGATGCCGCCCACCAACGTCAGTTCCGACCAGCTGGAGGAGAGCCGGCGCTTCGCCGCCAAGCTCGCCGATCGCCTGCAGAGGGGTCGCCGTGGCGCGCAGCTTTGATGTGACCACCTCCAACAACTCCACGGTGGGCGCGGTGATGTCGGTGTTTCAGAGCCGCAGTTACTGGATCGCGCGGCTGGCGGCGTACGGCGGCGACTCGATGACGCTGGACGACCTGATCGTCGCCGACGACGGCACCGTCGAAGTCATCAGCACCCAGGACATGCGCCGCGGCGCGCTGCCCGCCGCAATCGCCAAGGCGGTGCCGGGCAACTTCGCCCTGCACCGCAACGAGGTCTGGCGGCCGGTCGACGGCGGCCGGGTACGCGGGGACATCAACGTCAAGGCGTCCGGTGTGCGCGGATCCGTCGTCGGCGGTGCCGAGGTGACGCCACTGCCCGGCGGCTCGGCCATGCGTTTCACCGGGACCGTCGAGGTGCCGGTACCGATCGTCGGTGGCCAGATCGAGAAGTTCATCGCTGCCTCGATCGTGAAGGAGATTCCCGGTGTGGGCCGGTTCACCGACGAGTGGATCGCCGCCAATGGCTGAGCCGTCCCCCATTCCCCACTCGATTCCCACGACGGTGGAAGCCGTTGCGCGCCTGGACATGCCGCTCGTCGAGGCGATGATGACGCAGCGGGCCATCCGCCGGGTGCGCCCCGACCCGGTCGACGACGCCCTGATCCTCAAATGCATCGAGCTGGCCCTGCGCGCGCCGACCGGTGCCAACGGCCAGAACTGGGAATTCATCGTCGTCAAGGATCCCAAGATCAAGAAGAAGCTCGCCAAGCGATACCGGCAGATGTGGAAGCTCTACTACAAAACGGTCATCCAGAGCGTCACCGAGTGGGACGAGTCGATGGCCAAGACCGCCCGTGCGGTGCAGTGGCAGGTCGACCACTTCGAGGAGATCCCGGTGCTGGTGGTCGCGTGCCTGCGGCTGACCGCCCGGGAGGGCCGGGTGCCCTATCTGCCGATGCCGCATGCTGCGCTGTCCGGGTTCTTCGGTTCGATCTACCCAAGCGTGCAGAACCTGCTGCTGGCCGCGCGCAGCATGGGGCTGGGCGCCTCGCTGATCACGTTGCCGCTGTGGAGCCTGGCCTCGGCCCGCCGCACCCTGCGGCTACCGATGTCGGTGACACCGTGCTGCATTGTGCCGATGGGCTGGCCGAAGGGCCGTTACGGCTCGACGACGCGCAGACCGGTCGACGAAGTCGTGCATCTGGACACCTACGGCAACCGCGCGTGGTTCGGCCGGGTTCCGCTGACCCCGGGAACCCAGCTGCTGCAGATCGAGGGGTGCGAGCCCGGCAGCTGAGGTGTTCTCAGCGCTGCTTCTCCGCTGCGCGACGCAGTGCCGGCAGCAGCAGCCGGCGCGGCGTCAGGCGGCCGCCCACGCCCATCAACTTGGGCGCGACGCCAGGTACTACCAGGCGTTTGCCCTCCACCATGGCGGTGATGCCCGCGTCGGCGACCGCCGCGGCCGACGTCGCGGCAAATCCGACGGCCGAGCGGTCCGCCCCGGCGATGTCCCACCACTCAGTGGGAACCGGGCCGGGACAGAGCACCGTGCAGGACACGCCGGTGCCGTGCAGACCCTCGTGGACGGCCTCGGAGAATGTCTGGACGAACGCCTTGGTGGCCGAGTAGACCGCCGCATCGGGCAGCGGCTGGAAGCCGGCGATCGATCCCACGTTCAGAACCGCACCACAACCCCGCGCGACCATGCCGGGCAGCACGGCGTGGGTGAGTTCCATCAACGCCAGCGCATTAAGGGTCACCTGCTCGCTCTCCCGGGCCGGCGGCAACGCCTGGAAAAGACCGTTGGTGCCGAAACCGGCACTGTTGACCAGACCGGCCGGGGCGAGTTCACCGATGCGCGCCACCAGTTGTGCGCGGGCGTCCGGGTCGGCGAGATCCAGGGGCATCGCCTCAGCCGGTGCGGTGATCTCGGCGGCGAGTTCGGTCAGCCGGTCAGCCCGCCGGGCCACCAGCAGCAGCCGGTAGCCGCGACGTCCCAGGCCGCGGGCGATCTCTGCGCCGATGCCCGACGACGCGCCGGTGACGACGACGGTGCTACCGGCGCCAGGTTCGGGAAGGCTCACGGGGGCGATCCTATGGCCAGTCCCTATGGCCACAGCCGCCCGCCGGCCGCCTACCCTGATCGGCAATGCTTGAAGTCATCGACAAGGGGACCGCGCAACCGAGCCACCCCGTACCGCTGCTGTTCGTCCACGGCGCCTGGCACGCCGCCTGGTGCTGGGATGAGCATTTCCTCGACTTCTTCGCCGCCCGCGGTTACCGGGCGGTGGCACCGAGTTTCCGCGGGCACGGCAACAGCCCGACGCCGAAGCGGCTGCGCGACTGCTCGTTCGCCGACTACCTCGACGACGTCGTGTCGGTGGCCCGCAGTCTGCCGACACCGCCGGTGCTGGTCGGCCATTCCATGGGTGGTGTCATCGTCCAGAAGTACCTGGAAACCACTGACGCGCCGGCCGCCGTGCTGATGGCCTCGATGCCCCCGCAGGGGTATCTCCGATCCGGGCTGCGGTGGCTGCGCCGGCATCCCGTGCACTTTGCCAAGCTCACCGTCACCGGCCGGTCCCTGGCCTACGTCAGCACACCGGAACTGGCGCGGGAACGGTTTTTCTGCGCGCACACCCCCGAACCGCTGGTGCGTCGCTACGCCGCCCGATTGCAGGAGGAGAGTGCGCGTTCGGGTCTCGACGGGCTGGTGACGTTGCCCAAACCGGACCGGGTGCGGGCACCGTTGCTGGTACTCGGCGCCGACGAGGACGGGGCGGTGACCCGCGACGAGGTCGCGGCCACCGCACGCGCCTACCGGACCGAACCGGAATTCTTCGCCGGCATGGGGCACGACATGATGCTCGAACCGGGCTGGCGGGCGGTCGCCGAACGCGTCGACGGCTGGTTGGGCGCCCGCGGCCTGTGAGGGGCATCACCTGTGCGTGCTGGTTTGCTGGTCGCGGCTTATTTCGTTACTGTCAGGTCAACATTTCCCCTGATTCGTTAAACCCGAGAGGGCTTCGATGCCTGCTGACGCGCGTTCGTACTACACCACGGGCGTGGCTCTGGTGGGGGCCGGCTTCATCGCCGCCGCCCAGCTCGTGCCGCCGATGCACGAGGCCCAGACCCGGGTGATCGAGGCCGCCGTGAACCTGGCGGCCGCGGTGAGCAACGGTCAGGCCTGCTCGGGATACAACACCCAGGGCTGCGACATCTGGACCCGGCCGAGCTACACGCCGGTCGCGGTCGACCCCGCCGGTTCGGCGTCGAACATCCCCGCCAACCTGGTCAACGCGGTGCTCAGCATGCCGGGAGCCTGGCTGGACGGTATGAACGACTTCTCCTACGCCTTGGAGGTCACCGACAACTGGTGGGTGTACACCCCGACCAACGTGCTCGGTTTCGACCCCGCCGACCCGCCGAAGATCACCGCTCTGGCCAACTGGCTGATTCCGTTCAAGGCGCTGTCCAACCCGATCGGCGACCAATTCGCCTGGTGGGGTAGGGCGAATCTGCCGATGGACCCCAGCTGCACCGGCACCGTGGGCCCGGCCTGCAGTGACATCGCCCCGATTTTCAGCAAGATGTTCCTGGCCCCGGCGTGGACGCTGGCGGCCGGCTACCAGTTCCCCACCTTGTTCAACCCGGTCAGCGACGCCGAAGCGGAGATCGGCGAGGAGATCCCCGGCTCCACCGGCGCGGAGGCTCCGTGGTCGGGCGCGTACGTGAAGCTGGACGGAAACGACCCGATCAACTCGGTGATCAACTACCTGCAGGCCGACCCGTCGCTGAACGCGCCGAAATCCTTCACGATGGACGAGGTCGCTGCCTCGTTGGATCGCTTTGTCAAGGCGCTCGTGCTGGCCTTCAATCCGATCGTCCCGAGGAGCTACCTGCTCAAGGGCTGGCCCTACACCGCACTGACGCCGCTGTTCCTGCCGTTCGTGCCGCTGCTGTGCCCGCAGTGCGACCCGGAGAATCCTGGTGGCCCGCCGCTTCCGCCGTCGTCGGCCGCCGCTGAGGCGCCCGCGGCGACCACGCTGGCCGCCGTTGTCGCCGCTGACCCCGCCGCTGAGCCGTCGCCCGCCTCGCCGGTGAGCAACGTGGCCCCCACCGAGCCCGCTGCCGACAGCGCCGAGCCCGATGCCGCCGCCACCGGCGACCGGCGCGAGTCGGGCAGCCCGGCCGCGGTCGCAGACTGGCGCACGGAGACGGAATCGGCAGCCGCCGCCGACTCAGTGCGGGCCGCCCCGGAGGAAGCTGACAACGCCGCTTCCGAGGAGACGGCCGTTCCGGCCGAACTGACCGATCCCGTCGAGCCGGCAGAAGCCGTCGAGCCGGCAGAAGCCGCCGCTTCCGCCGAGACACCCGAACCTGCAGAAGCCGCCGAGCCGGTCAGCCCGCGGCATCGGGGCGCGCCGTCGCGTTCCGGCGCAGCGTCCAGCCAGGGAACAGACCAGGACGGGGCTGGCACCGGTTCCGGTGGCGGCCGTTCGGCCGGATCCGCCGACTAACTCATCCGTTAGGATCGCCCGAGTGAGTGCCGAACTGCTCGATGCCGTCATCGTCGGGGCCGGGTTCGGAGGGATGGGCGCGGCGATCCAGCTCAACCGGCTGGGCTACGACAACCTGGTGATCGTCGACCGCGAGGACGATCTCGGCGGTACCTGGCACGTCAACCACTACCCGGGACTGACCGTCGACGTCCCGTCGACCACGTACTCCTACTGGTTCGAGCCCAACCCCTTCTGGTCGCGGCTGTACGCGCCCGGCCGGGAATTGAAGCGCTACGCCGAGCACGTCGCCGACAAGTACAACCTGCGCCGCTATCTGCGGCTGAACACCGTCGTCGACGGGGCCCGCTGGGACGAGGACGCCAACCAGTGGGTCGTCACCCTGGCCGGGGGAGAGACGTTGCGCGCCCGGTTCCTGATCGCCGCCACCGGGTACCTGTGCCAGCCGAAGATGCCCGACATTCCCGGCATCGACACCTTCGCCGGCAAGGTGATTCACGCCGCGAGGTGGGACGACAGCTACTCGATGCGGGGGCGTCGCGCAGCCGTGGTTGGCACGGGTTCGACTGGCGTGCAGCTGATTCCGGAGTTGGCCAAGCAGACCGCCGACCTCACCGTCTACCAGCGCACCCCGATCTGGGTGCTGCCCAAGCTGGATTTCGGCTTCGCACCCGCCGTGCAGCGGACATTCGCTCGCCGCCCGATCACCCAGCAGGCCATTCGCCGCACCACTGATAACTTCACCGATCTGCTGGTTCTCATCGCGATGTGGAAGTACCGGTACTTCAAGCCGATCAACAAATTCGCCGGCCTGGTCGGCGGGTTGCACCGGTTTGTGTCGCTGCGAGACAAGAACCTTCGCCGTGCGCTGACCCCGCACTACGACTACGGCTGTAAGCGTCCGACGTTGTCGAACTCCTACTACCGGGCGTTCAACAAACCCCATGTCCACCTGGAGACAGCCGGGATCGAGCGCATCGACCCGGACGGTGTGGTCTCCCGCGACGGCACCAAGCGGGTTGTCGACACGCTGGTGTTCGCCACCGGATTCGACGTCTGGAACAGCAACCTGCCGGCGATCGAGGTCATCGGCCGCGACGGCCGGAATCTCGGAAAATGGTGGCGAGAGAACAAGTTCCAGGCCTACGAAGGCCTGACGGTGCCCGGGTTCCCCAACTTTCTTTCGCTGTCGAGTCCGTACGCATGGGTGGGGATGTCCTGGTTCGACACCGTCGAGTGCCAGATGCGCCACATGAACCGGCTCTTCGGCGAGTTGCAGAGCCGCGGGGCGAGCACATTCGAGGTGACCGATGAGGCCAATGACCGCTTCCTGCAACGGATGAACGAGTTGCTCAGCGATTCGGTGTTCATGCTCGGAAACTGTGCGACGTCGAATTCGTACTGGTTCAGCGGATCTGGCGAAGCTCCGTTGTTCCGGCCGACCTCGATTCGCAGCGCGGTCAGGGAGCAGGACCGCTTCCCGCTGACCGACTACGCGATCGCCTAATACTTAAGGGATTAGCTGCGGCTCTGCGCAGCGCAACGTCGATTTGAGGGAGGCTTCATGTCTGCTGCGGTACGCAGCTATCTGACGGCGGCGGCGATGAGCGTCGGCACCCTGACCGTAGCCGCAGGCGGGCCGCCCCCCAGTGCCCCGCCTGCGGCCGAGATGGCCTACGCCCTCGCGGCGCAGTCCTCGTCACTGTCCAATGTCCCGGCGAACCTGTTCGCCATGGTGCTGAGCATGCCCGCCTGGGAATTCCGGGCAGCCGAACGGCTGGCCGACGCGATGATCGCCACCGGCAGCTGGCAGGTATGGGGTCCCACCAACGTCGGTGGGTTCGATGAGCAGGATCCGCCCAAGCTGAAAGCCGCCGTCGACATGCTGATGCCGGTCGCCCCGTTCTCGTCGGTGTTCGGCACCCAGCTCAGCTGGTGGGCGCAGGCCAACCTGCCGATGAACTCCGGCTGTGCGGCGGTGCCCGGTGCTTGTCCGGACATTACTGCGTTCATGAAGGGCACATTCACGGTCCCGGCAGCCACCCTGCAGGACGGCTATCGGTTCCCGACGTCGACGAATCCGTTCACCCTGCAACCCACTACGTGGTCGGGACAGTTCGTCACCGACCAACCCGGGGCCGCGTTCACGTCGCTGTGGAACTACCTGACGGGGCCGTCGGCGGAGATCGAAACGATGCAACTCGGCGAAATGGCCGGGGCTGCTGGCAAACTCGCGAAGTCGATGGTCGACGCCTTCTACCCGTTCGTCCAGAACAGCGAGTGGTACAACCCGCGGACGCCGTTTTCGCAACTGTCCACCGCACTGGCGCCGGCGCTGTGCCCGTCGTGCGATCCCGACAACCCCTACGACAACCCCTGGCTCTACGAGAACTACCCGCCGAGCCCGTCGGCCGCTGTGCAGCCCAGGGCCGCCGCCGCGGCCGTTTCGGTGCTGCCGGCGACGCCGGACCGGGATTTCGCCGCCACCGCCGCGGAGCCAGTGGACGAACCGTCGGTCACGTCGCCGTCCATCGATCGACGCGTGCGGTCGGTCGACGCCGAGATCCGTTCGGGCGCAGTTGGTTTCACCTCGGATACCTCGGATTCCGGGGATTCCGGCTCCCGCTCGACCGATCGGCCGAACCGGCAGCGTCGGCACTGACGCGCCGGGTAGCTGCTACCCGACGCCAGGTTCGGCGCTGACCTCGACCAGGGTCTCCTCGTCGCAGAGTCCCATCTCGCACGCCAGTGCGGCGGAAGCGGTGGCGTCCGGAACGAGGTACAGCGGGATTCCCTCGTCCCGCAGAACGGCTGCGCGGGCACGTACGACGGTGTTGCGTTCGTCGTCGTCGTCGCCGACCTGACGGATCAGGATCAATGCGACGCGGCCGGGGAATTCGCGTGCCATCTCCTCGTAGGTGAGGGCGTCGCGTTGGCCGCTGTCTCCGACCAGGATGAACTGCATTGCCGGGTATGCCGCCAGCAGCCGGCGGATCGCCGCCCGTTTGTGCTCGGCACCGCTGCGTCGCAGATAGCGCTCGGTTGGCCCCCAGTCGGTGAGGAACATCGGCCCGACCGGGAATCCCCGCAGCTGGACGAACTCCTGCAGCGTGGGATAGAACGACCAGCTTCCGGTCGAGACGTAGAAGAACGTCGGCTCCGGCTTGCGTTGTCCGGTCGGGGACCCCACGCCGCGGGCCAGCCCCCGGTACAGCGCCGACATCCCCGGGATCGCAGCGCGCTCACTGGCTTCCCGCAGCACCGTGCGGGCCACCATGGCGACGCCTTCGGTCAGCCCGGTCAGCAGGATCGTGTCGTCGATGTCGGAGATCACCAGGAACGGCGCCTTGAGCGACGGTTTGACCACCCGCCCGGTGGCGGAGGCGGTTTCGCCGCCCTCGATGGGCGTGGTCACCGCGTGGGCCTGATGCCATCCGGTGCGCAGCTTGGGCACCGGCAGTGAGAAGCTGGCGAATCCGTGGCTGTCGGTGACCTCGGTGGCGGTGTGCTGACCGATCCGCAGCTGGATCTCGGCGCCGACGATGCACAACGCGGCGTGCCGGCGCAGGTTGGCCTGCGCCACCTCCCAGTACGGGATGCGGCTGTCGCCTGGCAGTTCAGGGGCCTCGAGCAGCCGCACCCTGACCTTCGCGACATCGTCGGCGACGTAGCCGCGGTAGACGATCAGATGCATGCCGCGGAACGCGCCGGATTTCATCTTCTGCTCGCGGCGGCGCTTGGTGAGGCCGCTTTCCACACCCGCCACGAAGGCGGCCGTCTCGGTACTGCGCAGCTTCGAGTTCAAGTCTGAGGCGATCCGGCGGGGCAGGCTAGGCACGCCTCCCAGCATCCCAAACACCGGCAGGTGTCCGTGGCGGTTATCGGCGACGCCTCCGGCGTGATGGTGGCGGCCACTACGCCTTCACTCCAGGTGCAGAGCTAACCAGTCCTGCAGGCGCCGCCACGCGTCGGAAGCGGCCGCCGGGTTGTAGCGGGGCCCCGAATCGTTGAAAAAGGCATGGTCAGCGTCAGGCTCCATCACCAGCTCGTGGACCAGGCCGGCCCGCTCCAGAGCAGCCCGGGCTGCCGGTTCGGAAGCGTTGACCCGCTGGTCCAGGGCCCCGTAGAAGCCCAGCACGGCTGCGTTCGGCGAACCGCCGAAGTCGGCGTCGTCGGGCGCCGGCCCGTAGAACGGGACGGCGGCGGCCAGCCGGGGCTCGCCGGCGGCCAGCAACCGCCACACCAGGCCACCGCCGAAACAGAACCCGACCACCCCGAGGGTGTGGCCGGGAACGCGGCGCTGAAGTTCGTCGAGTCCGGACTTGAGATCGGCAACGAACAGCGGCGGGTCGATGCCCGACAGCGCGGCGGTTGCCGCCGCCGGATCGGCGAACTTCGCCGTCCCGCCCTGACTGGACAGCAGGTCGATCGCCAGGGCCGAGTAGCCGACTCCGGCCAGCCGGGCGGCGACCGAACGCACCCAGTCGTTGAGCCCTTTGTTCTCGTGGATCACCAGCACCGCGCCGGTGGGGCTGTCGGCCGGTGCCCAGCTGCCCTGCAACGGGCCCCGTGGACCGGCCCACGTGATCGGTTGGTGCGGCCGGGCGCCCTGCATGCCCGGCGGTGTGCTGGCCGGCTCCGCCGTACCGGACGGCGGCGCTGTCACCCGGCGCTCCCCGCAGGCGCTGATCAGAGCCGCGGCAGCGGCGGTTCCCATTCCCATCAGTGCCAGCCGGCGCAGCGCCTCCCGTCGTGATAGGAGTCCGTCGACATGGTCGGTGGCAATCTCTTCGGCTATGTATCGCTGCAGTGGGTCCACCTCCACCAGTATCGCGGGGTGCGTACCGTGCTGCACAACTAATGATGATCGTGCGCGGTGAGGAGGTGGTGTGGTGTCGCTGTCGGTCACGGGTCCCGGGACGGGCGGACCGAGCGGTGACCCCGACCGGTTGCTCGACGGATACCGCGCAGCCCGCGCCCAGGATGTGCTGTTCGATGTGCGCGGCCGGCGTCCGCTGTCGGGCGGCACGGGGTACGACGAGTTCGTCGACGAGGCCGGCCAGGTGCGCCCGGAATGGCGGGATCTGGGGGAGCTGATCGCCGAACGCGGACGGGATGGACTCGACCGTCTGCGGGACGTGCTGCGCGGCCTGGTGGACAACGACGGCATCACCTACATCGACATCGAGCGGCACGGCGCGAGCATCGACATCGAGCGGCACGGCGCGAGCATCGACATCGAGCGGCACGGCGCGAGCATCGACATCGAGCGGCACGGCGCGAACGGCTCCGACGGTCCGGGCATCGCGATGCCCGGACCGTGGCAACTGGACGGCATTCCGCTAATCGTCTCCGCACCGGACTGGCAGATGCTGGAAGCCGCCGTGCTGCAGCGCTCCCGGTTGCTCGACGTCGTGCTCGACGATCTCTACGGCGAGCGGCGTGCGCTCACCAGCGGAATCCTGCCGCCGCAGTTGCTGTTCGGACATCCGGGTTACATTCGCGCGGCCCAGGGAACGCGAAACCCCGGACGCCACCAGCTGTTCATGCTCGGCTGCGACGTGAGCCGGGGAGCCCACGGCCGGTTCACGGTCAACGCCGACTGGACGCAAGCACCGTCCGGTGCCGGATACGCGCTGGCCGACCGGCGGGTGGTCGCCCGTGCCGTGCCCGACATCTACGAACGGTTCCGGCCCCGGCCGGTTACGCCGTTCGCGCAGGCACTGCGGCTGGCCCTGATCGACGCTGCCCCCGATGCCGCCGAGGATCCCGTCGTGGTGGTGCTGAGTCCGGGCATCCATTCCCAGACCGCGTTCGACCAGGCCTATCTGGCAATGGTTCTCGGTTTCCCGCTGGTCGAGAGCGCCGACCTGCTGATGCGGGACGGTGCGCTGTGGATGCGGTCGTTAGGCAACCTCAAGCGGGTGGACGTGGTGCTGCGCCGGGTAGACGCCGACTACGCCGATCCGCTCGACCTGCGCCCTGATTCACGTCTGGGGGTCGTCGGGCTGATCGAGGCGCAGCGTCGTGGCACGGTCTCCGTAGTGAACACCCTGGGCAGCGGAATCCTGGAAAGCCCGGGTGTACAACGGTTTCTGCCCGAACTAGCCGAACTGCTGCTGGGGGAGAAGCCACTGCTCGACACGCCCCGGTACTACTGGGCCGGCAACGATAGCGAGCGCTCGCATATCATCGCCCGGCTGCCCTCGCTGCTGGTCAAGTCCGTGGTGGGCCCCGAGGTGATTGTCGGCCCGATACTGACGGCGGCGCAGCGCGCGGAGATCGCCGCACGGATCGAGGCGCAGCCCTGGCAGTGGGTCGGCCAGGAGTTGCCGCAGTTCTCCTCGGCGCCCACGGTGCGCTCCGGCGGTGCCCTGGTGTCCGCCAATGTCGGACTGCGGCTGTTCACGGTCTCTCAGCGCGGCGGCTACGCGCCGATGGTCGGCGGCCTCGGTTACGCGCTGAGCGCGGGCCCGGGTGCCTACACCCTGGATAAGGTTGCCGCCAAGGACATCTGGGTTCGCCCCACAGCCCGCGCCGGGACCGAGCGCGCCGCCCCGGCGTCGTCGGTGAAGCTGCCGAGCGGGGCGCAGTTCGTCAGTTCGCCTCGTGTGCTCGCCGACCTGTTCTGGATCGGCCGTTACGCCGAGCGCACGGAGGATCTGGCCCGGCTGCTGATCGTCACGCGGGAGCGCTACCACGAGTTCCGAAACCGTCCCGATGCCGAGGCGCGAGCGTGTCTGCCGGTGCTGCTGTCGGCCCTGTACAAGGTCGCCGACGTTGAACCGGCGCCGGTCCTGGCCGATGAGGAGCGGATCATCGACGCGCCGCGGGCGTTGTGGTCGTTGAGCGCCGACCGGGCACTGGCGGGTTCGCTGGCACATTCGGTGGACGGCCTGGGCCTGGCCGCCCGGGCAGTGCGCGACCAGATGTCCAACGACACGTGGATGGTGCTGTCCGACGTTGAGCGCGCTCTGTTCGAGCAGGCGCAACGGCCCCCGGAACAGCGGCCCGGCCGCCGCCGCGGCGACGACACCGTACTGGCGGTGGCTCAGCGGCGCGCGTTGTCCGGCATGCTGGCGCTGTCCGGCATGGCGGCGGAGTCGATGGTCCGCGACGCGGGCTGGACGATGATGGACATCGGCAGGCGGATCGAACGGGGACTCGCCCTGACGGCCCTGCTGCGGTCCACCCTCACCGTCCGCCGCGCCGCCGGAGCGGAACAGGCGATCACCGACTCGGTTCTCATCGCCTGCGAGTCTTCGGTCATCTATCGCAGGCGCAACCTCGGGCAGGCCAGTGTCGCCGCA
This sequence comes from Mycolicibacterium sp., assembly GCA_032117575.1. GTDB lineage: Bacteria > Actinomycetota > Actinomycetes > Mycobacteriales > Mycobacteriaceae > Mycobacterium. Next base: position 14,823 of record JAULZA010000106.1, on the reverse strand, counting down.
GTGGCCGAACTGCTGCTCTTCGACGATCAGAACCCCAGATCCGTTGTCTACCAACTCCATCGGCTGCGTGACAATCTGCGTGCCCTGCCCGGAACATCGGGCTCTTCGCGGCCCGAGCGGATGATCGAGGAGATCGTCGCACGGCTGCGCCGTCTGGACCCGACCGAACTGGAGCACGTCGGCCCCGACGGGCAGCGCACCGAGCTTGACAGGTTGCTGGGCGCCATCTACGCCGCCCTGAGAGATGTGTCGGACGTCATCACCCAGACCCAGCTGTCGCTGCCCGGAGATATGCAGCCGCTGTGGGGCCCGGACCAACGGCGGGTGCTGCCGTGAGCATCCGCCGCTACAGCATCACCCACCGCACCGACTACCGGTACTCCGACGTCGTGACCAGCTCCTACGGTCGCGCGCATCTGACCCCGCGTGACACCGGCCGGCAGCGCTGTCTGGAGTTCAGGCTCGACGTCGACCCGGAGCCTGCCGATCGCTCCACCAGCCGTGACGCCTACGGGAACATCAGCTCCTTCTTCCACGTCACCCGGCCGCACCGGGTCCTGTCGGTGGTCGGGTCCTCCGTCGTCGAGGTGAGCCCGCCGTCGGAGGCCGGCTACGGTTCCGGCGCCGCAACGCGGCCGTGGGAGGAATCGCGTCCGACCCGCCCGGGCGGAGTGCTGGCCACCGAGTTCACCATGGACCTGCGGCCCGCGGAGATCACCGCACAGGTGCGCGACTACGCCGCGGCGAGCTTCGAGCCGGGCCGGCCGCTGATCGAGGTGCTGGGTGAACTGAACGCCCGCATCTTCGCCGATTTCACCTACCGGTCCGGGTCCACCACGGTGTCGACCCGGGTGAATCAGATTTTGGCCGCCCGGGAAGGGGTATGCCAGGACTTCGCCCGGTTGGCCATCGCGTGCTTGCGGGCCAACGGGTTGGCGGCCAGTTACGTGTCGGGATACCTCGCGACCGATCCGCCACCGGGAAAGGAACGGATGTTCGGCATCGATGCCACCCACGCCTGGGCGGCGGTCTGGACGCCCGGCAACGGCTGGCTGGGCATAGATCCCACCAACGACCAACTGGTCGACGAGCGGTACATCACGGTGGGCTGGGGTCGTGACTACGCCGACATCCCGCCGTTGCGCGGCATCATCTACACCGACTCCGAGCACAGCGCCATCGACGTGGCGGTGGACGTGGCGCCGTTGGACACGACCCCATTGGACATCGATGCGTGACTTCCTCTGCCCGACGTGCGGTCAGCATCTGGCGTTCGAGAACTCGGTCTGCCTGTCCTGCGGCAGTGATGTCGGATTCTCACCGGAGGACATGGCATTCCTGGTGATCAGCCCGGATGGGGGAGCTGGACACCGCGGCGCGGTGAACGCCGAGGAGTACCAGCTCTGCGCGAATCTGCATCTGGCGGCATGCAACTGGCTGGTCCCGGTGGCCCCGGTCCGTAAGCTCTGCGCCTCGTGTTCGCTCACCCGCACCCGGCCCCGGGACGACGACGCCGCCGCGCTGAGCGCGTTCGCAGAGGCCGAACAGGCCAAGCGCCGGCTGCTGACCGAACTATGCGAACTGCACCTGCCGGTGGTCGGCCGCGACGTGGACCCCAGCCACGGTCTGGCGTTCGACCTGTTGTCCAGCGCCCACCAGAAGGTGTCCACCGGGCATTCCGACGGCGTCATCACCCTGGATCTCGCTGAGGGTGATGACGTGCACCGGGAGCGGTTGCGGGTGGAGATGGCCGAGCCGTACCGGACCCTGCTGGGGCACTTCCGGCACGAGATCGGTCATTACTACTTCTTCCGGCTGGTCGACGGTTCGCACGAGCGCCTCGCCGAATTCCGGGGCCTCTTCGGCGATCCGGACGCCGATTACCAGGCCGCCGTCCAGCGTCACTACCGCGAGGGAGCGCCGGCGGGGTGGGAACAGCATCACGTCTCCTCCTACGCCACCATGCACCCCGCGGAGGACTGGGCCGAGACGTTTGCGCACTATCTGCACATGAGGGGCACCCTGGACACCGCCGCCGCCTACGGTCTGGCGCCGGCCACCGCGACTTATCAGCGCAGGATTCTGGGGCCCAGCGGTTTCGACACGATCATCGAAATGTGGCTGCCGCTGGTGTGGTCGCTGAACATGGTCAACCGCGCGATGGGCAAGCCGGATCTGTATCCGTTCGTGCTGGCGGTGCCGGTTCTGGAGAAGATGCGGTTCATCCACACCATGGTCGACGAGGGGTCACGGCCGGGCTGAGGTGCCGGGGCTGAAGCTCATCGGGGTGCGGGTGACGTTCATGAGGGGGCCGTCGGGATCGGCCGGCGCGCGCTCGACGGGTGCCGGCTCGACCGGAGGCGGGGGTGGCGGCTCGGTGGGTTGCTCGACGACCGGTGGCGGCTCGGCCGATGCCGACGGCGTCGGTAAGTCGGTGGTCGACGGAGCCGAACTGGTGGCACGCTCGCCAACAGGCGGCGGTGGTGCCGCACTGGGAGTAGGGGTGGCCGTTCGGGTGTTGAGTTGCGGGCTGGTCGGGATCTCCCCGCCGAACCGTCCGCCGACCAGTAGCGCGGTCGCCACCACCAGCACCGATGCGGCCGCGCCGATCAGCACCAGCAGCAGTCGCGGACTGCGATACCAGGGCGGGGAGGCCGGCTGCGGTGCCGGCGGAACGGGGTAGGAGTCCCAATTCCACTCCTCGGCCCAGGTCCCGTCGGACTCGCCGTCCCATTCGCTGTCCCACTCGCCGTAGCCGCTGTCGTCGTAGGACTCGTCGGCACGGACCGGCCGGAGGGTCAGTTGGGCGTCCGGGACTGCCTGCTGGTCGGTCATGGGCAACGATGCTAATTCGCCCCGCGCCGGCGCGCTCCGGCTCCTGCCAACTTCCTGTGTCCCGGTAACGAGGCATTGTCAATGTGTTTGCGGGACAGATTCTTTGGATTCAAGCGTCGTCGGCATCGGCACCTGACCAGCTCCGAGGGTCCACGCCGCAGGTCTAGTAGGCACCTATCACGAGGGCGGCTGCGGCCGACTGATCGGCGGAACGCCCCGGTTCGCCGGGTTGCCCCTGCCGGCTGGGGCGCATGGCCCACAGCGTCAGGAGGGCGATCAGCAGCAGCAGAGCCAGCCCGGCGATCACCCATCCCTTCCAGTTCCGGTCGCCCGGGGGATGAGGTTGCATGTCGCGATGATACGCAGGTCCGGACGCCGCGGCGGTCAGTCCTCTCGGCGCATCCGGCGGGTGACGAAGAAACCGAAGACCATCAGCGCCGAGGTTCCCGAGCCGGACGAGACCTTGTAGCCGATGTCTTTCAGGATGCCGAGTTCGACCGGACTTAGGGTCCGCAGGCCCGGGCCCGTATTGACCGCGGCGAGCATCAGTGCCCGTCGGGAGCCGAAGAACACGGCATCGTTGAGGTGTGAGAGCGAACTTCCCGACTTCCAGGTTCTGGGTGTGTACAGCGAAACGATGCCATTGTTGGCGGAAAGCGCATTCGGGCCGCCGAAGTAAAGCCCGCCGTTCCCGCCGGTGAGGTTGGTGTTGTACGCGGTGTTCCAGGTATAGGTACTGGAGATGACCTTTTTCCGCGCTGAATTGACGACGTAACTGTCGTAGACAGTCCACAACTTGCCGGTGTTGGCGTTCGGTGCCTTGATGTAAGAAACAAACCCAAGGGTATGCAGCATTTCATGCATGGCGGTCGACTGGAAGTCGTACTGGGTGCTGCCGACGGTGTCTCCGTACGCCCAGGGCTTGCCCACGTTCACGTCGATCGTGCCGTCGGCGGCCGAACCGTTGGCATCAACACCGGTCTGAATCTTTTTCTGCACAACGGTCTTCATGAAGCCGGCGACAGGAGCGATGAAGCTGCTCGACGCGGTGGCCAGCGTCGGGGCCAGCGGCGAATTCCGTGCGGTGACGGTGTAGGTGATGACCACCGGTGAGGAGACCACGATGTAAGGCGCCAGTCTCGCCGCCGCGGACTCCAGCGCGGCACGCGCCTGGGCAGACATGAGCTCTGATCCTGTGCCGTAGACGAACTGAAACTGCAGCCTCGGCGTGGCAGTCGCGCTCTGGCTTACCGCGACCTTGGCCGTGTTAGCCGCCGGGCGCGACATGCTGAGCAAGTTGAGGTGCGGGCCGCTGTCGGTGGCGGTGACTGCGAAGCTGTCCGCAATCGGTCCCTGACTAGGGCCGGTGAGCTGAACTGGGCTCACCGACGGAGCCTCGCTGAACAGGCTGCGCCGCACCATCAGGGCGGCGCCCTCGAACAGCGACTGCATCGGGCCGAACAGCCCGTTGACCAAGTCGGCGAACGACGCGGCGGCCGCCGCACCGATCGGCATGGTCCCGGCGGCCAGTCCGCGGGGCGCGGCAGCGGCGCGCGCCACCGGCGGCTGCGCGGCGGGGGTGACCGCCAGGCCCGCGGTGACGGGCGACGGTGACCAATTGTGCGCGGGCTCCCAGGCCGCCGGGCTGGCTACCACGACGGGCTCGGGCGCGGCGGCAATCGGCGCCGGCAGTTCCGTTGCCGCGGTCCACGGCTCCGCCGGGCCCGCTGGCGCGACCGGCCCTGCGGCAATCGGGGAGTGGTCGGGCAGGCGGTCTGAGGCGATGTCTGCTGAGGCGATGTCTGCTGAGGCGATGTCTGCTGAGGCGTGTGTGCGGTGCGCCCCGCGCCCCGGCGGGGGTGAGACGGGGTCGGCCGCATCCTCGCCGGACGCTGTCGACGGCAGGATCGTGGCGGCCGGCCACAGGTCCGTTCCCGCGTCCCGCTCGGCACCGCGTGCCGAGGCTGGCCTCGGAGCACGGGCGGTCCGCTGCGTGGCGGTACTCGCCGGGCCGGCGGTTTCCGACGTTGATGCGCTGTCGCTGCTCTCGGCGAAGGCGACCGCCGCCGACTGCGGCCCGGCCAACGAGAGCCCGACCACGAATGCTGCCGCCCCGATTCGCGCGGCGTATCTGCCTACCAAACCGGTCCCCGTCTCCTGCCCGTGAGCATGTGGTAGCCGAACATAACCGCATGGCAAATCGACCGTCAATACCACCACCCGCCGGGGGCCTGGTACGAGAACGCCAAACGAGAGCGCCAAACACCCCCGCGCCGCAACCGCCGCACGTAGATTCCGTTGCGTCACAGCCCCCCGGAGGTCGCAGGTGAAGACTGAAAACATCAATCACGCCTTCCTCGATGGGGTGATCGACGGAAGCCGCGAGGACGTCTACTACCACTTCGGCGTCACCTCGTCCGATCCGATCCTGAATGCGCTGCGGGGTGTCCGGGCGGTGATCATGGCGGGTTCCGGCGGGCGAATCAAAGAGTTCGCGCAGCGGTGGAGTGCGCTCAGCGGCGACCCCGAGATCGTCGCATTCCCCAAGGAAGACCGGTTCGTCACCCGCTATACCGGCGGTGTGCTGTTCGCCTCGCACGGGATGGGGATGCCGAGTGCGTCCATCGCGGTGCAGGAACTCATGCGGCTGATGTTCTTCCTCAAGCGCGGTGATCTCGACGCCATGGCCGACGTTTTCTGGTGCCGGGTGGGCACCAGCGGTGGCGTCGGACTGCCCGGCGGCACGGTGGTGGTCTCCTCGGAAGGCCTGATGGCCGACTTGAAGCCCTATCGACTGCTGCGGGGCCGCGAGGGCGAGTACTGGTTCGACGGCCATTTCCCGGCCGCCACCTATGACGCGATAATTGCGGCGAACACCGACACCGATTTCGACATCGTCGCCGGAAAGACCGTGGCGGGTAACGAATTCTTTCTCGAGCAGTACCGCCTCGACGGTGCGGTGTGCCTGGAGACACCGGAGTCGAAGATGGCCTGGCTGCAATGGCTCGCCGACAACGGGGTGCGCAACATCGAGATGGAAGGCGCGATGCTCGCCGGCTATCTCAACCACTGGGGTTTCGGAAAATTCGGCATGATCTGCTGCACGCTGCTCAACCGGCTGGAGGGCGACCAGGTCACCGCCACACCGGAGCAGCTGCACAAGTTCAGCGAGGACTCCGGCGTCGCGCTGTTCAACTACCTCACGAACAGCCTGCTCGACGGCTGACGGCTCAAACCTCAATGCCGGCGGCGCAGCGGCCTGACGTCTCTCAAGGAGCACCTGTGAACAACTACGTGGCCGATTACTCCGCGCTGTTGCATCGTGCCAACAGCGCGGTGACCGCCGCGCTCGGGACCGCCCCGGACGGTGTCGAACGTCCGGATGTGCTGCGCACCTCCGACACCCTGGCGGGGCGCATCGATCACACCCTCCTCAAGGCCGACGCCACCCTCACCGCCATCCAGACACTCTGCGACGAGGCGCGCGAACACCGCTTCGCGTCGGTGTGCGTCAACACCCGTTGGGTGCCCACCGCCGCCGAGCGGCTGGCCGGGTCCGGCGTCATGGTGTGCACGGTGGTCGGGTTCCCGCTGGGGGCGATGACCCGGCTGGCCAAAGCCGAGGAGGCCCGGATCACGGTGGCCGAAGGCGCCGACGAAGTCGACATGGTGCTCGACGTCGGCGGCCTGCTCTCCGGCGACCTTGCCGCGGTCTACGACGACATGCTCGGGGTGGTTGGCGCGGCCCGGCCAGCGCCGGTGAAGGTGATCCTGGAGACCAGCATGCTCGACGACGACCAGAAAGCCATCGCCTGCCTGATCGCGTTGCGCTCCGGGGCCGCCTACGTCAAGACCTCGACGGGTTTCGGCGGCGGCGGCGCGAACGCCCACGACATCGGCCTGATGCGGGCCATGGTGGGAGATGCGCTGGGCGTCAAGGCATCCGGCGCGGTGCGTAGCCGCCAGGACGCCACCGCGATGATCAAGGCCGGCGCCGACCGGATCGGGGCATCGGCCTCGGTGGCGATCGTCTCCGGCGCCGAAGCCGCCGCGGGGGACTACTGATGAGCCTGGACACCAGCCTGCTCGACACCGCCCGGGCCTGGCTGGCAGAGGACCCGGATCCAGCCACCGCCGAGGAGCTTTCGGCGCTGATCGCGCGCGCCGAGGCCGGTGACGCCGAGGCGGCAACCGAGCTGGCCGACGCCTTCGACGGCACCCTGCAGTTCGGCACCGCCGGCCTGCGCGGCCGGCTGGGCCCCGGCAGCAACCGGATGAACCGGGTGGTGGTGGCGCGCGCGGCCGCCGGCCTGGCCGCCTACCTGGTGGCCCACGGGGGCAACTCGCTGGTCATCGGTTACGACGCCCGCCGCAACTCCGACGTGTTCGCCCGTGACACCGCCCGAATCATGGCCGGCGCCGGGATCACCGCGCTGGTGCTGCCCACGGCGCTGCCCACTCCGGTGCTGGCCTTCGCCGTCCGCGAACTGGGTTGCGCTGCGGGTGTGATGGTCACCGCGTCGCACAACCCGCCGGACGACAACGGCTACAAGGTATACCTGGGCGACGGCAGTCAGATCGTGCCTCCGGCGGACAGCGAGATCTCCGCCTGTATCGCCGCGGTAGGCCCGATGGCATCCATCGCCCAGTCCGACGACTACCGCACTCTCGACGGCGCCGTGCTCGACGCCTACGTGGCGCGGGCAGTGTCGTTGCTGGGCAACGGCTCCCGTGCGGTGTCGGCGGTCTACACCGCCATGCACGGGGTCGGCGGCGAGGTGTTCATGCGCGCGGTCCGCGATGCCGGTTTCGACGCGCCGACGGCGGTGGCCGCCCAGTTCGCCCCGGACGGCCGGTTTCCCACGGTGAACTTCCCGAACCCCGAAGAGCCTGGTGCGATGGACCTTTCACTGGCCGACGCCCGCGCCCAGGACGCCGACGTGATCATCGCCAACGACCCGGACGCCGACCGGTGCGCGGCGGGTGTCCGCGCCGGCGACGACTACCGGATGCTCACCGGCGACGAGGTGGGAGCACTGCTGGGGTGGTGGATCGCCGAACGGGGCCGGCGCGACGGCGCACCGGCCACCGGCGTCTACGCCCAGTCGATCGTGTCCGGCACGCTGCTGGAGCGCATCGCCACCGACGCCGGACTCGGCTACGCCACCACCCTGACCGGATTCAAGTGGATCTCCAAGGTGCCGAATCTGCGGTTCGGCTACGAGGAGGCGCTGGGTTACTGCTGCGACCCGACGGCGGTCAAGGACAAGGACGGCATCACCGCGTCACTGCTGATGCTGGAGATGGTGGCCGCGCTCAAGGCCGAGGGGCGCAGCGTCCAGGACGTCCTCGACGATGTGGCTCGCAAGCACGGCCTGTATGCGACAAGCCAACTGTCCGTGCGGGTTTCAGATCTCTCACTGATCAGCGACGCGATGGCGCGGCTGCGCGCCAACCCGCCCGCCGTACTGGGCGGCCGGGACGTGATCGCGATGGACGACCTCGAACAGGGCGTCGACGGACTGCCGCCCACCGACGGTGTGCGGTTCGCTCTGCGCGACGCCCGGGTGATCGTTCGTCCCAGTGGCACCGAACCGAAGCTGAAGTGCTATCTGCAGGTGGTGGTCCCGGTCGTCGGCGACATCGTTGCCGCCCGGGCCGGCGCCCAGACCGAACTCGGTGCTCTGCGGGCCAGCGTGGCTGAGGCGGTCGGCCTGTAGCGCTCCGACCGGGTTCAGACCGCAGCGGCCTGCGTCACGTCATTGGTTATGGCGGGACTTCCTTTCCACGAGATCCCAGGGACCGAAGGCCTGCGGAAGGATCTCGGCCATGGTCTGGACGCCTTGGGGCGTCATCACCAGCAGGTCGGGACCGCCGTGCTCGTAGAGCAATTGGCGGCAACGGCCGCAGGGCATCAGTGGGTCGCCGTTACCGTCCACGCAATACACCGCGGTGAGTCGGCCGCCGCCGGTGGCGTAGAGCGCCGAGACCATGGAGCACTCGGCGCACAGGGTGATCCCGTACGAGGCGTTCTCCACATTGGCGCCCGAGACCACCCTGCCGTCGTCGACGAAGCCAGCCACACCGACCGGGAAATTCGAGTAGGGGGAGTAGGAATTCGCGGTCGCCGCGACGGCTACCTCGTGCAGCGTTTCCCAGTCCACGTGCCCGTTATGACCCATGGTGAGGTGTCTCCTGGCGTCGATCGGCAGCCGCGGGTCCGGCTGACGGTGTTAATCGGCAGCCGCGGGTCCGGCTGACCGCGTCAACCTAGCACCGGCGCGACACCAAGGACCGGAAATCGTCTGCGCGACCGGACTTTTGTGGCTGTCCGCCGTGCGTGATGTCAGCGGATGCAGACGCCGCCAGGTCCGACTGCCTTCTCCGTGGGCGACACCGCAGGGCCAGGGGAACTAGACGACCGGACGGCAGCGGAGGTGGAACTGGTTGCCGGCACGCCTTTTTTGGTGGTTGGGGTACAGGCGGTCAATGCGCCCATGGCCGCCAGAGCGGATGACCGGGTCATCGTGATCGGTCAGGGGGCGGTGAAGCCCTCTTTCTTGTGCGACCCGTCGCAGAACGGCTTCTTCTCGGAATATCCGCACCGGCAGAGGTAGGACTTGCTGGTCTCCTTCACCACCGAGCCGTCCGCGGCCAGGATTTCGACCTCCCCGGAAACCTCAAGGGGACCGTCGGTCAGGGCCTTGATCGTCACATCGCTCATAGGTCCGCATTCTGCCGTACCGGGCGCGTTACGCGCCGATGAGCGCGCTTATTCCGTCCCGGGCGAAATACAGCACGAACCCCGCGGCGACAATCCACAGCAGCGGACTGACCTCACGGGCCTTGCCGACGGCCGACCGAAGCACCACCCAGCAGACGAAGCCCACCCCGATGCCGTTGGCGATGGAGTAGCTGAACGGCATGACGGCCACGGTGAGCAGCACCGGCAGCGCGACAGAGAACTCCGAGATATCGATGTGGCGCAGCTGCGACACCATCATCGCCCCGACGATCACCAGCGCGGCGGCGGCGACTTCGCTGGGAACGATCGAGGCCAGCGGCGCGACGAACATGGCGGCCAGGAACAACGTGCCGGTGACGATGTTGGCCAGGCCGGTGCGCGCACCCTCCTCGATGCCGGCGCCGGACTCGATGAACACCGTATTCGACGACGCCGACGTGCCGCCGCCGAGCACGGCGCCGGCGCCCTCGGTGATCAGCGCCCCGCGTATCCGGGGGAAGTTGCCGTCGGCGTCGGACAGGCCGGCTTCGCGGGACAGACCGGTCAGCGTTCCCAGTGCGTCGAAGAAGTTGGCGAACACCAGCGTGAACACCAGCACAGTGGCGGCAAGCGCTCCGATGCGGCTGAAGCTGCCGAAGCTGACGTCGCCCACCAGCGACAGGTCCGGCAGCGCGAACGGCGAACCACTCGGCCTGGGTACCGACAACCCCCACCCGCCGGGATTGTCCACCGAGGAGCCCAGCTGCCAGATAGCCTCCACGGCTACGGCCAGCGCGGTCCCGCTCACCAGCCCGATGAGGATGCCGCCCCGCACCCGGCGGGCCACCAGCACACCGGTGAGCAGCAGCGTGACGATGAAGACGATGGTGGGGACGCTGGTGATGGACCCCTGCCCGCCCCGGCCCAGACCGACCGGTGGCGAAGGTAGCCCGGTGGAGGCGATGAATCCGGCGTCGACCAGTCCGATGAACAGAATGAACAACCCGATCCCGGCGGTGATGGCGAGTTTCAGTTGCATCGGCACCGCGTCGAAGACCATGCGGCGCAGCCCGGACGCCGCCAGCGCGACGATGATCAGACCGTCGATGACGACCAGGCCCATGGCTTCCGGCCAGGTGAGCGTGCCCACCACCGACGTCGCCAGGAACGAGTTGATGCCCAGGCCGGCGGCGAAGGCGAACGGCAGCCGCGCGATGACCCCGAACAGGATCGTCATCACCCCGGCGGTCAGTGCGGTCACCGCGGAGACCTGGGCGAATTGCAACTGGTTGCCGGCCACATCCTTCGGGCCGGCCAGAATGATGGGGTTCAGCACGATGATGTAGGCCATCGCGATGAACGTGACGATCCCGCCGCGCACTTCGGCACCGACGGTCGACCCGCGTGCGGTGATCTCGAAGAAGCGGTCCAGGCGGTTCACGGGTGAACTGTATGGCTTTTCAGGCTTTTCAGGCTTTTCAGGCTTTTCAGGCTTTTCAGGCTTTACGCCTTATCGCGTTTGCCCAGCGGTGTCGGTTCGACGACGCCGATCTCGGCGGGGTTGACGATCGCCGCGGGCAGGAACCGCTCGATGCAGAACACGAACAGCCCGCCACCGATCAGCCCACCGATCAGCGGGGCGACGATGGGCAACCAGAAGTACATCTCCGGTCCGTTGGCGGAGTACCAGGCATCCTGATAGCCGGTGATGAAGGACGCCAGCCGCGGGCCGAAGTCGCGGGCCGGGTTGATCGCGTAGCCGGCGTTGGCGCCCCAGCCCAGCCCGATGCCGACCACCAGCAGACCGATGATCAGCGGTCCCATGTTCGACAGCGGCGGGTTGTTCACCGCACTGGTCAGCGCGAAGATCACCGCGACCAGAATCGCGGTCCCGACCACTTGGTCGGAGAACGCGGTGAGCAGTGTCACGCCGCTGTCCGGCGAGGTGGAGAAGATGCCCTGGGTGGCCTTGGTGTGCTCCGGGTCCACTTTGTAGATGAGGTCGCTGTAGTTCAATCGGACGATCAACGCGCCGACGAACGCACCGGCCACCTGCGCCCCGATGTACGGCGCGATCTTCTGCACCGGAAATCCTTTGTACGTGGCCAGCGCGACGGTCACCGCCGGGTTGAGGTGCGCCCCGCTCAGACGTCCGGCGACGTACACCGCCATGGCCACGCCCAGGCCCCATCCCCAGGCGATGGAGTTGTAGTCCCCGGTGGCGCCGGGCGCCGTCGACATCGGGGTCCCGCCCGTGACCACCTGTGCCACCACCCCGCAGCCGAACAGGATCAGCAGCATCGTGCCGAAGAATTCAGCCGAGCACTCACCGAATAACGGACTCCGTTTCACCTCGATTACCTCCTTTCGCGCGACAACGATCACCGGAAGGTAGCAACGACGCGGCGGTGCCGGGTGCATTTTGACGACTCCGTCGGGATGGACGGCGGCGGTGCGGAAAGCCTCGAAAACGTTTCGATATCAAACAAAGTTGTGGTTACCTCTGAGAGCGCCCCGTGCCGTCGTCGAGAAGGAAACGCAATGTCTGCTGGAAGATTCGTCGGCCGTGTCGGTGGACTCGCGATTGCACTCGGTGTCGGTGTTATCGGGGCCGCGGCAAACAGGTCGACCTCGCGCCGTCGGCCGGCAGGCAGGTCGTCGGCGCGCCGACGCTGACGTTCACCTACTCCGGACTGGGCACCAGCCATGCGGTGTTCGTGCAACTGGTGGACAACAACAGCGGCCTGGTGCTCAGCAACATCGTCACGCCCGTTCCGGTCACCCTCGACGGCAAGACCCGTACGGTCACCATCCCGATGGAGGCGGTCGCTGCAGATCACCAGTTCCGCGGTGAACTACCTCAACGCCTGGACCTATGGCGGGGTCACCATCTCCGATGTCACCGTCGACCTTCCGCAACACATCAAGGTCACCCCGGCGCCCTGGACGCCGTAGCCAACGGGCACGGTGTAGAACCGTGGGGTGGTAGCGGGCAAGCGGCGGCGCCGTGGGTTGGGCCTCGGGTGGGGCTTTGGGTTGGCCGTGCTGGCGATCGCTGCGGTAGCCGCGGTGCTGCTCTGGCAGCAGCGCGGCGCCTCCGACCGGGCGTCCGGGCCGTCGCCGACCTGGCGGGCCGCTGAGCCGGCACCCACTGGCGCACCGGCCAGCCGCACACCGACGTTCGACGCCGCACGACAGCAACTGACAGCACTGCCGGTCCGCGGATGGGACCGCACTTCGGACTTCCAGCGCCAGCAGTTCGGCCCGGCGTGGAGCGACGACGTCAACGTCGAATTCGGGCGCAACGGCTGCAACACCCGCGACGACATTCTGCGGCGCGACCTGAAAAGCCTTGTGGTGCGCCCATTCACGTGCTTCGCGCAGAGTGGCGCCCTGACCGATCCCTACACCGGGGCGGCTATCGACTTCGTCCGGGGCCCGCAGACCTCCAAAAGCGTGGAGATCGACCATGTGGTCGCGCTGGCCGACGCCTGGTACAAGGGTGCGCGGGCCTGGGATCCGCAGCGCCGGCTCGATTTCGCCAACGATCCACGCAACCTGCTGGCGGTGAGCCCGAAGGCCAACTTCGACAAGGCATTTCGCGATGCCGCCGGTTGGCTGCCGCCGAATGCCGGCTTCCGCTGCGATTTCGTGGCCCGGCAGGTCGAGGTCAAGACGGCCTACGGGTTGTGGTTGTCGGCCAAGGAGAAGAAGGCGATGTCCGAAGTGCTGTCGCGATGCTGACCCACGGTCGGGTGGCCGTGGTCACCGGGGCAACCCGTGGTGCTGGCCGGGGCATAGCCCTTGCCCTCGGTGCGGCCGGCTGGCGGGTCTACCTCAGCGGCCGGACCGCCGGGCCAGCTGACGAACAGGCCGTGACGGACGCCGGTGGTGAAGGCATCGCGGTGCCGACCGACCACTCCGACGACGCTTCGGTCGCAGCCCTGTTCGAGCGGGTGGAGTCCGAGTGCGGCGCACTGAACCTGTTAGTCAACAACGCCGCCGCCATCAGCAACGCGCTCACCGACCCGGCGCCGTTCTGGGAGAAGCCGCTGGCACTGGCCGATGTGCTCGACGTTGGACTGCGCTCGGCTTATGTCGCGTCCTGGTACGCCGCCCCCCTGCTGCTGAGGGCCGAGCGTGCGCTGATCGCGTTCACCTCGTCGCCGGGATCGGTCTGCTACATGCACGGCCCCGCATACGGCGCACAGAAGGCCGGCATCGACAAGATGGCCGCCGACATGGCCGTCGACCTCGCAGGCACCGGGGTGTACGCGGTGTCGATCTGGATGGGCATCCTGCTCACCGAACGGATGCGGGCGGCGTTGCAGGCCAACCCCGATGCGCTGGCCGCCTTCGCTGAGCACGCCGAGACCCCGCAGTTCACCGGGCGACTCATCGACGCGCTCTACCGCGACCCCGATCTGGCCACACTCAGCGGGCACACCCTGATCGCGGCCGAGCAGGCGGCCCGCTACGGCATCACCGACGAAGGCGGCCGCACACCGCCGTCACACCGGGACGCCTTGGGCGCCCCGCGCGAGCCGAGCACGGTGGTGATCCGCTGAACGTGTCGTACCCCGGTGCGATGCTGTTGTCATGTCCGCGACGGCCGCCCCAGCAGATGCAGATGTGCTGCCGGGTGAGCGGTTGATGATGCTCTTTGATGAGTTGGCGGAGTTGACCGGTCAGCGCAACGCGATCGATGGGCGCATCGTGGACATCGTGGCCGAGATCGACCGGGACGGCTTGTGGGGTGCCACCGGGGCGCGGTCGGTGACCGCGCTGGTGGGCTGGAAGACCGGCACCGCCCACGCCACGGCCGCCGCCATCGCGACGGTGGCTCACCGGGTGGAGTCCTTTCCGCGCTGCGCGCAGGGGATGCGGGAGGGCCGGTTGTCGTTGGATCAGGTCGCGGTGATCGCCGGCCGCGCCGGGGACGGCTCGGATGCGCATTACGCACAGTTGGCGCAGGTGGCCACCGTCAACCAGTTGCGCACCGCGATCAAATTGGAGCCCCGCCCCGATCCCGGCCCTGACCCCGGCGCCCGGCCTGGCCGGCAGCCGGGGATCACCACGACCAGCGATGAGGCGGTCGATGTCTGGCGGATCACCCTGCCGCACGCCGAATCGGCGATATTCGACGCCGCCCTGCAGTCCCACCGTGATGCGCTGATCGCCCAGTGGAAACACGACCACCAGGCGAGCGGCCCGACACCCGAGCAGCCGCCGCTGCCCACCACCGTCGATGCGTTCCTGCGGCT
>JAULZA010000105.1:0-20877 GCA_032117575.1 Mycolicibacterium sp. | reverse complement strand
GAGTCGATTCCGGCGTCTGCCAGAACGGTCGCCGCGGCGGCGATCGCTTCACGCAGGGTGCTTACCCGCGAGGGGGCCGTCATGCCTGCTGCAACCGGGTTTGCTTGTCGGCCGCCGCCAGCGCGTCTAGCAGCGCGTCGAGATCGCCGTCGAGAACCTGATCGAGGTTGTGGGCTTTGAAGTTGATCCGGTGGTCTGCGATCCGGTTCTCGGGAAAGTTATAGGTGCGGATGCGTTCGGAGCGATCGACCGTGCGGATCTGGCTGGCCCGGTCGGCTGACGCGTCGGCCTGGGCCTGCTCCTCGGCGAGTACCTGGAGGCGCGCTGCGAGCACCTGCATGGCGCGCGCCTTGTTCTGCAGCTGCGAGCGCTCGTTCTGGCAGGTGACGACGATGCCGGTGGGCAGGTGGGTGATCCGCACCGCCGAGTCGGTGGTGTTGACGCCCTGACCGCCCTTGCCGGAGGACCGGTAGACATCGATGCGCAGATCGGATTCGTCGATCTGGACCTGCTCGACCTCTTCGGGCTCGGGGTAGACCAGGACGCCGGCAGCTGAGGTGTGCACTCGGCCCTGCGACTCGGTGACCGGCACGCGCTGCACCCGGTGCACGCCACCCTCCCACTTCAGCCGCGACCACACGCCGTCGACCGAGTCGCCCTTGCTGCCGATGGCGATGGTGGCTTCTTTGTAGCCGCCCAGGTCGGAGAACGTTTCGTCGAGCACGGTGACCGTCCAGCCGTGCCGCTCGGCGTAGCGGATGTACATGCGCGCCAGATCGGCGGCGAACAGGGCAGACTCCTCGCCGCCTTCGCCGGACTTGACCTCCAGCACTACGTCGTCGGCGTCATGCGGATCGCGCGGCGCGAGCATGTCGGTGAGCTGGTCGTCCAATTCCGCGACCCGTGCCTCCAATTCCGTCACCTCGGCGGCGAAGGAGGAATCGTCGGCGGCAAGCTCGCGGGCGGCCTCCAGGTCACCGCGGGCGGCCTCCAATTTGCGATAGGTCGCCACGATCGGCGCCACCTGGGCGAAGCGCTTGCCCACTCGCCGCGCGTTGACGGCGTCGCCGTGCAGCTCCGGATCGGATAGCTGACGTTCCAGATCGGCGTGCTCGGACACGACAGCGTCGACCGCATCAGGCGGTGCGCTCTGCGTCATGGGAGTGTGTCCTTATCGCTTGTGCCGCAACGCAAACCGACGCCCGGCCCCACGCGGATGCGGCGGACGGGCGTCGGTCGGGCAGCTACTTTTCGGCAGCCTCGGCCTTGGCCGGGCGCTTGCCGTACCGCTTCTCGAAGCGGGCCACGCGGCCGCCGCTGTCGAGGATCTTCTGCTTGCCGGTGTAGAACGGGTGGCACTGCGAGCACACCTCGACCACGATGTGGCCGCTCTCCTTGGTGCTTCGCGTGGTGAAGGAGTTCCCACAGCCGCAGACCACGGTGGTCTCGCCATAGGCGGGGTGAATACCGGTTTTCATTACTGTCCTCTTCGGGTCTGGTCGCCGGGTCGCCAGCGCGAATGCGGACGTGAACCGGTACCTGAGGTTTGGTCGTCCTTCAGTATGCCAGTTCGGCGTCGACCTGCCCAAACCGGCCGAGCCGGAGGGTTTGAGTCCGACCTGTGGTGGGTAACCCGCGGACACCGGCATCCTGCCGGTTGGCCTCCCACCCGGGAACGCCGCCCACCCCGCCCGTGGCCCCTTGGCCACACGGCCCAGCGGTGAGCGGCGAGCGTCCAACCGTCCATGCTGGATCGATCGCCGCGTCGCAACCCTGCGACGCGGCGATCAGTATGTCGAGAGGCCCCGATTTCGGTGCGTAAACGTGCGCTGTGCGCTCGTTAACGCACCGAAATCGCTAGTCGACGTGGTCCATTGCGCCTGGTGCCGTCTTGGACACCTGCACCAGGAACTCGTAGTTGGTCTTGGTTTTGCGCAACTGGCTCATCAGCAGATCAATAGCCTGGTGGCTGTCCAGGCCGGACAACACGCGACGCAGCTTGTGCACGACCGCGAACTCGTCGGGCGAGAGCAGCAGCTCGTCCTTGCGGGTGCCGGACGGGTTGACGTCGACGGCTGGGAACACCCGGCGCTCGGCGATCTTGCGGTCGAGCTTGAGCTCGGCGTTGCCGGTGCCCTTGAACTCCTCGAAGATCACCGTGTCGCCGGTGGAACCGGTCTCGACCATGGCGGTGGCGATGATGGTCAGCGAGCCGCCGTGCTCGATGTTGCGGGCTGCGCCGAGGAACCGCTTGGGCGGGTAGAGCGCGGTGGAGTCCACGCCGCCGGACAGAATGCGGCCCGAGGCCGGCGAGGCGTTGTTGTAGGCGCGACCGAGTCGGGTGATCGAGTCGAGCAGCACGACGACGTCCTTGCCCTGCTCCACCAGGCGCTTGGCCCGCTCGATGGCCAGTTCGGCGGCCTGGGTGTGGTCTGACGGCGGCCGGTCGAAGGTGGAGGCGATGACCTCACCCTTGACCGAGCGCTGCATGTCGGTGACCTCTTCCGGGCGCTCGTCGACCAGCACGACCATGAGGTGACATTCGGGATTGTTGCGGGTGATCGCGTTGGCGATGTCCTGCATGATCGTGGTTTTGCCGGCCTTGGGCGGCGAGACGATCAGGGCGCGCTGGCCCTTGCCGATCGGCATGATCAGATCGATCACGCGGGTGGTCAGCTTCTCGGTGGTGGTCTCCAGGCGCAGTCGCTGGTTGGGGTAGAGCGGGGTGAGCTTTCCGAATTCCGGACGGTTGCGGGCCGCCTCGACCGGGCCACCGTTGACGCTGTCCAGGCGGACCAGCGGGTTGAACTTCTGCCGCTGGTT
This sequence comes from Mycolicibacterium sp., assembly GCA_032117575.1. Lineage (GTDB taxonomy): Bacteria > Actinomycetota > Actinomycetes > Mycobacteriales > Mycobacteriaceae > Mycobacterium. The sequence goes on along the minus strand of JAULZA010000105.1, from coordinate 18,054 downwards.
CTGGTTACCGCCGCTCTCACCTTCCCGGGGGACCCGCACGGCGCCGGTGACGGCGTCGCCGCGACGCAGGCCGTTCTTGCGAACCATGTTCATCGAGACGTAGACGTCGTTAGGGCCGGCCAGGTAGCCGGAGGTACGGACAAACGCGTAGTTGTCGAGCACGTCGAGGATGCCCGCGACCGGCTGGACAACGTCGTCCTCGCGCAGTTCGGCCTCGCTGCCGCCAGCACCCTCGCCGGGGGTGCGTTCACCGCGGCGGCGACGGTCACGGAACCGCCGTCCGCGCCGGCCCTGCCGGCCGTCGTCGTCGTTCTGCGGACCGGCGTTCGAGTCGCCACCACCCTGCTCGGACGCCGGGGCCTCGGCGCGGGCCTCGTTCCTGGCCCGCTCGGGAGCCCTCTCCTGAGACCTCTCCTGACGGCCGTTGTCGGTTCGGCGGGTCGGCTCGGCGTCACGCGGCTTGTCATCGACAGTCTCGGTGGCCGTCTCGGCGGCCTTCTCGGAACGGGCGTCGGCGTTCTTCTCGCGAGACTGATCAGGTCCGGCCTCCTGGCTCTTGGCCTGGTTAGCGCCGTGGCCGCCGTTGCCCGATCCCCCGTGGCGAACCTCGTTGATCGCGGCGATCAGTTCGCCCTTGCGCATCCCGGACGTGCCTTTGACGCCCACCTGAGTGGCCAGTGCGCGCAGTTCGGGCAGCACCATGGTGGCCAGCGAGCCACGGCCGGATCCGGGTGTTTCGGGACGGTCTTCAGCCGTGATGAGGTCCGTATCGGTCACGGATTTCCTTTCATTTCCCTCGCGGTTCTCGTTCTCGCGGGGTTTGTGGCGTTCAGCAGATCCGCTGCACGCAAGACTCACCGGTTTTCGGTGTCAATGGCTGTCGATCGGAAGGCCCGAGGGCCCGTCGTCAATCCACTGGTCAACACTCAAGAGTTGGTGACTGTCCCAGGCGTAGTTATACCCACCATGCAGTTGCCGGACGCAACCGAGGATAACCCGCTTCGCATCCGCAAGGCAAGCAAGCCTTACCTGCGGTTCTCCTGCGGCCCGACGATGACATCGGAGCGCCAGCACACCGGATCACCCACCGCCACCTCGGTGGCGGTGAAACCATGCTCGTCGGCGAACTCGACCACCTCGGCGGGCAGATCGGCGCCGTTGGTGAGCGCCAGCACGGACGGCCCCGCCCCGGACAGCACCGCGGCCACCCCGTTGCGCCGCAGGAGCTGCAGGTATCTCGCCGACGCCGGCATGGCCGGGGCTCGCTGGGGCTGGTGAAGAACATCCTCGGTGGCCGCCATCAGCAGATCGGGACGCTCAGTGAGGGCCAGGACCAGCAACGCCGCACGGCTGACGTTGAACCGTGCGGCCTGATGGCTGACCTGCGCCGGTAGCAGCACGCGGGTCTCGGCGGTCGACGAACGCACTTCGGGGATGCACGGGAAAAGCCGGATGTCGGGGTGCAGCCGCAGCGGTGCGGCGAAATAGCCCGGCACCGCGCGCGCTTCGGCCTCCTCGGTCCAGGAGACCACTGCGCCGCCGAGCACCGCGGCTGCGGCGTTATCCGGGTGACCCTCGAACTCGCCGGACACCTGAATCAGCCGCTCTCGGCTTAACTGCGGCAAATCAGTCTGGGAGACAAGGGCATTGGCAGCCGCCAGGCCACCGACCACGGCAGCCGCCGATGAGCCCAGGCCACGGGAGTGCGGAATAGCGTTGCGGCAGTTGATCTTCAAACCTTCAGCCTGGACACCCGCGACTTCCAGGCCGCGGCGCACGGCCACCGCGACCAGGTTGTCGAAGCCGGCGGGCACCTGCCCCTGCCCCTCCCCCTCCACGTCGACCGTCGTTGCACCAGAGGTGGTTTCGACGCTGATCTCGTCGTAGAGAGCCAACGCCAGCCCGAGGCTGTCGAAACCCGGTCCGAGGTTGGCGCTGGAGGCGGCTACAGTAGCGCAGCCGGCGATCCCGGCAGGCAGCAAGACGGTCAACGAACGTCGCCTCAGCCCAGGCCGAGTGCGGCCACCACGGCCGCCGGGTCCACGGCCACCGGGGTGACCGGCGGCACGTCGCGCAGAGCGGTGTCGGGATCCTTCAGGCCATGGCCGGTGACGGTGCAGACCACCGTCGAACCGCGGCGCACCCAGCCGTCGTCGACCGCCTTGAGCAGCCCGGCCACGCTGGCAGCCGAAGCGGGCTCGACGAACACACCTTCGTCGCGGGCCAGCAGTTGATAGGCCGCCAGCAGCTCCTCGTCGGTGGCCGCCAGGAACCGTCCGCCGGACTGTTCCTTGGCGGCCATAGCGCCGTCCCACGACGCCGGCGACCCGATCCGGATGGCGGTGGCCAGGGTTTCGGGCTTACTGACCGGGTGGCCCAGCACCAGCGGGGCGGCCCCGGCGGCCTGGGTGCCCAGCATCTTCGGAAGATTCGGGCTGACTCCGTCGCGGTGGTACTCGGTGTAGCCCTTCCAGTACGCGGTGATGTTGCCGGCATTGCCGACCGGCAGGGCGTGGATGTCCGGAGCCGCGCCGAGGGCGTCGACGATCTCGAAGGCGGCGGTCTTCTGCCCCTCGATGCGCACCGGATTGACGCTGTTGACCAGTGAGATCGTCGGGTAGTCGGCGGTGAGCTTGCGGGCCAGTTCCAGGCAGTCGTCGAAGTTGCCGTCGATCTGGATGATCTTGGCGCCGTGCATGACGGCCTGCGCCAGCTTGCCCATCGCGATCTTGCCCTGCGGAATGAGCACCGCACAGGTGATGCCGGCCCGTGCGGCGTAGGCGGCGGCGGAGGCCGAGGTGTTGCCGGTCGACGCGCACAGCACTGCCTTCTGGCCGCGGGCCACCGCTTCGGTGACGGCCATCGTCATGCCGCGGTCCTTGAATGAACCGGTGGGGTTGTGGCCCTCGACCTTGATGTGGACGGTGCAACCGGTGCGCTCGGACAGGCGTGGGGCGGGCACCAGCGGGGTGCCGCCTTCCAGCAGCGTCACCGGGGTCCAGTCGGCGGCCATCGGCAGCCGGTCGCGGTATGCCTCAATCAGTCCGGGCCACGAGCATCCGGCGCGGCCCCGGCAGTCCGCAAACCCTCGCGCACGACGCTGATCGGAATCCGACGCTCTTCGGGCAAGACGCTCATCGGTCATTCGGCGGTCCCCTCTAGCCGCAGCACGCTGGTGACATCGTCAACCACCTCGAGACCGGCCAGCGCAGCGACGGTCTCGGACAGCGCGGCGTCGGTGGCGCGATGGGTGACCACCACGATGCGTGCCACTCCGTCGGCGACACCCTCCTGGCGCACCTCGGCGATGCTGACTTCACGTTTTCCGAATTCGGTTGCCACCGAGGCAAATACGCCCGGACGATCCTTGACCGTCATGCTGACGTAGTACCGGGTGGGGATGATGCCGATCGGCGCGATCGGCAATTCGGCATACCGGGACTCGCGCGGCCCGCGTCCGCCCTGCACCCGATTGCGGGCGGCCATCACGACGTCGCCCATGACTGCCGACGCCGTCGGGTTGCCGCCGGCACCCTGGCCGTAGAACATCAGCCGCCCAGCGGCCGCCGCCTCGACGACGACGGCGTTGAACGCACCGTTGACCGTGGCCAGCGGGTGCTCGAACGGCACCAGCGCTGGGTAGACGCGAGCCGACACCCGTTCCTGCCCGTCAGCGGTGATGCGTTCACAGATGGCCAGCAACTTGATGGTGCAGCCCAGCGCCCGGGCGGCATCGAAGTCCGACGAGCTGACTTTGGTGATGCCCTCGCGGTAGACGTCGTCGGCGGTGACCCGGGTATGGAACGCGATGGAGGCCAGGATGGCCGCCTTGGCCGCGGCGTCGTAACCCTCCACGTCGGCAGTGGGATCGGCCTCGGCGTACCCCAGTGCGCTGGCGTCGGCCAGGGCGGAGGCGTAATCGGCTCCGGTAGAGGCCATCTCGGACAAGATGTAGTTGGTGGTGCCGTTGACAATTCCGGCCACCCGCAGCACGGTGTCACCTGCCAGCGACTGGGTCAGCGGGCGGATCACCGGGATGGCCCCGGCCACGGCCGCTTCGAAGTAGAGGTCGACGTGCGCCCGCTCAGCCGCCTCGGCCAGCTCGCCGGTGGACTGGGCCAGCAGCGCCTTGTTGGCGGTGACCACCGACTTGCCGTGCTCCAGGGCGGTCAGGATGGCTTTGCGCGCCGGCTCCACCGGACCCATGAGTTCGACGACGATGTCGACGTCCTCGCGGGAGACCAGGTCTTCGACGTTATCGGTCAGCATCCCCACCGGCACGCCACGATCGTCGGCAATGCGGCGCACCGCGACTCCGCGCAGTTCCAGCGGCGCGCCGATGCGCGCGGCCAGATCGGTGGCGCTCTGGTCGATGATGCGGACCACCTCGCGCCCTACGTTGCCCAGGCCGAGCACTGCGACACCGATCGGCTTCTCGGTATTCGTGTTAGTCACCGCACCTCCAGACTGATCAGATCGTCGACCGTTTCCCGGCGCAGCACCAGCCGCGCCGCACCCTCGCGAACCGCGACCACGGCCGGTCGTCCGATCAGGTTGTACCGGCTGGACATCGAGTAGCAGTACGCGCCGGTCGCTGCCACACCCAGCAGATCCCCCGGCGCCACGTCGTCGGGCACCCAGGCGTCGCGGACCACGATATCGCCGCTCTCGCAGTGCTTGCCGACGATGCGCGCCAGCACCGGGGACGCCGCGCTGGACCGCGACACCAGGCGCACGTCGTACTCGGCACCGTAGAGGGAGGTGCGGATGTTGTCGCTCATGCCGCCGTCGACGCTGATGTAGCGCCGGTATGCGCTGCCGCTGACGGCGACGTCCTTGACGGTGCCGACCTCGTAAACCGTGATAGTGCCGGGGCCGGCGATAGCCCGGCCGGGTTCGACTACGAGCCTCGGTACGGGCAATCCGACGGCGGCGGACTCGGCTTTGACGATGTTCTCCAGCTTGGCGGCCAGGTCGGCGACCGGCGGCGGATCGTCCTGCGGCACATAGGCGATCCCGAGGCCGCCGCCGAGGTCGACGGTGGCGATCTGGGCGGCCCTGTCGACACCGAATTCAGTGCCGATGTCGCGCAGCAGGCCGATGACCCGGTGGGCGGCCAGTTCGAAACCGGCGACGTCGAAGATCTGCGACCCGATGTGGCTATGCAGGCCGACGAGGCGAAGGTTGTTGGCGGCGAGGATTGTCCGCACCGCTGCCATCGCGTCGCCAGCGGCCAGCGACAGTCCGAACTTTTGGTCTTCGTGGGCGGTGGCGATGAACTCGTGGGTGTGAGCCTCCACGCCGACGGTGACCCGCACCATCACGTCTTGCACAAGCCCGAAGTCGGCCGCGACGGCGTCGAGTCGTTCGATCTCGGCCAGCGAGTCCACCACCACGTAGCCGACGCCGGCCTTGACCGCGGCGGTCAGTTCGTCGACGGACTTGTTGTTGCCATGCAACGCAATCCGTTCGGCGGGGAACCCGGCGTGCAGCGCCACGGCCAGCTCGCCACCGCTGGCGACGTCGAGCGAAAGTCCCTCGTCGGCAATCCAGCGGGCGATCTCACCGCACAGGAAGGCTTTGGCCGCGTAGTGCACGTTGGCACCGCCGCAGAAGGCGTCGGCCATCTCGCGGCACCGACTGCGGAAGTCGTCCTCGTCGATGACGAACAGCGGCGTGCCGAAGCGCTGGGCCAGGTCGGTCACCGTCATCCCGGCGACGCTCACTTCGCCGTCGGCACGACGAATAAGGTTGCGCGGCCATACTTTCGGGGCGAGCGCCAGTACCTCGTCGGCGTTCTGCGGGCGCGGCGGGGCGTCGCCGTGGTGGATCTCTTCGGCGTGCCGGGGGCCAGCGGGATGGACGTTCACATCCGCTCCGGGGCGCTCACACCGAGGATGCCCAGCCCGTTGGCGATCACCTGGCGGGTGGCTTCGCACAGCGCCAGACGGGCCTGATGAAGGCTCTCCGGTGCTTGATCGCCCATCGGCAGCACCCGGCAGGAGTCGTAGAAACGGTGGTAGTCGCCGGCCAGATCCTCCAGGTAGCGGCACACCCGATGCGGCTCGCGCAGACTCGCCGCGGATTGCAGCACCCGCGGGAACTCGCCGAGGTTGCGGATCAGGGTGCCCTCTTTGTCGTGGCTGAGCAGATCCAGGTGCGCGGTGTCGGCTCTCACGCCGAGGTCGGCGGCGTTACGGCCCAGCGCGCATAGCCGGGCGTGCGCGTATTGCACGTAATAGACCGGGTTTTCGCTCGACGCCGACGACCACAGCGCCAGGTCGATGTCGATGGGCGAGTCCACCGAAGAGCGAATCAACGCGTACCGGGCGGCGTCCACGCCGATGGCCTCGACGAGGTCGTCGAGAGTGATCACCGTGCCGGCCCGCTTGCTCATCCGCACCGGCTGGCCGTCGCGGACGAGGTTGACCATCTGCCCGATCAGCACCTCGACGGTGTCCGGGTTGTCGCCGAGCGCGGCGGCGGCCGCCTTGAGCCGGGCGATGTAGCCGTGGTGGTCGGCGCCCAGCATGTAGATGCACAGGGTGAAACCGCGCTGCCGCTTGTCCAGGTAGTAGGCGAGGTCACCTGCGATATAGGCGGGCTGGCCGTCGCTCTTGATGACCACCCGGTCCTTGTCGTCACCGAAGTCGGTGGTGCGCAACCAGGTTGCGCCATCCTTCTCATAGATGGCGCCGTTAGCCCGCAGCTTGGCGACGGCCTGGTCCACCCGGCCGCTGGTGTGCATCGAGTCTTCGTGGGTGTAGACGTCGAAGTCGGTGCCGAACTCGTGCAGCGAGGTTTTGATGTGGTTGAACATCAGATCCACGCCGATCTCGCGGAACCGTTCGCTCATCTCCGGCCGCGGCAGGTTCAGCGCGTCGGGGTCCTTGGCCAGCACCTGGGCGGCGATGTCGCCGATATAGGCGCCGGCATAGCCGTCCTCGGGGGTGGGCTCGCCTTTGGCCGCGGCGATCAGCGAGTTGACGAACCGGTCGATCTGGCCGCCGTGGTCGTTGAAGTAGTACTCCCGCACCACCTCCGCGCCCTGGGTGCTCAGCAGCCGGCCGAGGGCATCACCGACGGCCGCCCACCGGGTGCCGCCGATATGGATGGGGCCGGTCGGATTGGCCGAGACGAACTCAAGGTTGATGTTCTGCCCCGCTAGTGCGGTGGAGTTGCCGTAGGTCTTCCCGGCGGCCGCCACGTTGGCGACGATGAGGCCCTGGGCGGAGGTCTCCAGGCGCAGATTGACGAAGCCGGGCCCGGCCACGTCCGCCGAGGCGATGCCGTCGGCGGCGGCCAGCGCGGTGGCCAGCCAGCCGGCCAGGTCGCGCGGATTCGCGCCCACCTTCTTGGCCACTTGCAGCGCCACGTTGGTGGCGTAATCGCCGTGCTCGGGGTTGCGCGGCCGCTCGACGGTGACGGTGGCCGGCAGCGCCGCGGTGTCCAGGCCGTGTTCGGCCAGCACAGCGGCGGCATTGCTGCGCAAGAGCTCAGCGAGATCGGCGGGGGTCACGGGGGTTCATCCTATGCGTTAGGCTGTGTCAGCCCCACGGCGCAGCATGTGCGCCCCCGTAGCTCAGGGGATAGAGCGTCTGCCTCCGGAGCAGAAGGCCGCAGGTTCGAATCCTGCCGGGGGCACTTTCACACTCACACCCTTTCAACCGCCCCTAGGCTCGTAACCATGAGCAGGGTCAAGGACAGGTCCGCCGCAGGTGCGATTTTTCTGGGTTTCATGAGTGTGGCGTCCCTCGGAATAGCCGGTGCCGGTCTGTTCACCGGCCAGGACACGTCGGCAGTGCTCGGCTTCGGTTTCTTCGGCATGATCTTGGCTGTCATAGCCGGGTTTGCTCCGCGAATTGTCGGGTCGATCGAATTGGGCAAAGAGGGCGCCAAAATCCCGATCGGGGACATCAGGCGGGCCGAAATGCAGATGGCCGAAGGCCAGGTTGTCGGCATGGAGAGATTGCCCGAAGTGGCCGAGAAGATCCAGGCAGCACTGGCCGACGAGAAGTCCGCGGTGGGCCAACGCCCGTCAGCCGGCTTCGCCGTGGAGATGACCGACGTTCCGCGGCGCACGGTGGTTCTGACCGACGATGCGGCCATCTCGATGGCCAAGCTTTCGGATCAGGAGCAGGACTTGGTGAACGCCGAGCTTTCGCAGCTGAGTGACCCGGAGATCGACCCACGACAGTCTGATATCCGGGCGCCGGGTGCAGAAGACTCCGAGAGGACGTACTACGTGCGCCGGGTGGGTCCTGATATCAGTTTGTGGTACCGGCTTATTGCTTCAGGGGCGGACGATCAGACCGAGACACTCGCCGTGATGGTCGTCACGCGCAGCTCAGCTGACCTCAGCGGCTAGTGCCCCTTGGCGCCGGACCCGTAAACCAGCCCACATACCGCCACAATCCCCCCACCCAGAAGCATCCCGCCGATCACATCGGTGAAGGTGTGCGCGCCGATGTAGAGCGCAAGCCAGGCGACCGCCAACACTGCCGTGACGACCAACCCGGCCAGCACGGTCTTGACAGCGCGGCTGCGACCCGCGCCCAGGCAGACCGCAATCGATCCAAGCAACGCCGCGGTTCCGGTGACATGCCCCGAAGGGAAAGAGTGCGTGTAGTGGGCGAGCACTCCACTGGTGGCCGACCGCCCAATGGTCGCTTTGAGCGTCTGCTCGACGAGGACACCGACCGCGACCGCACCGAAGATCAGACCGATGGGCCGGACCGAACGCCGACGAAGCGATAGCGGCAACCCGAACACCGCTGCGGCAGTCAGCACGTGAAACGGCCGGCCGACGTACCCGAAGGCGGCCCCGGCTTCGGCATCCTCGCGGCTTGTACGGCGGGCGTCGAACCATTCGGCGACGGAGGTGTCGAGCCCAGCCGACCAGTCGGATCCGACGCCGACCGCCAGCGCGGCCAGGGCCGTGAACGCTCCGGCGGCCACGGAGGCCAACCGCACTTGACTCCGGCGGAGCAGCGCGGCCACCACGAAAGCGACGGCAAGGGAAATAAGGAAAATCACCAAGGCGTTGATAACGGGCCATTGTCCACCAACACCTTTCGGATCTTCAACACCGCCGCGGTGACCTGCGCACCGTTTGGTGACGGGCGAGTCGGGTATGCGGGCAGCGGTGGCGCCGCAGGCCCCCCGACCGTCGGGGTCGGCCAGTCAGCGCCGCGAGAAGGAGAACTCTCATGCGCAAGACCATTGCCGTGGCGGCGGCAACCGGAGCGCTGCTGTTCGGCGGTGCCGCAGCCGCCAACGCCGTGCCGACCCATGCGGTTATTCCGGCGACGACCACCACGGTGGCAGTAGAAAACGACGTCAACGACAACGACAACAGCGGCATGTGGGGCCTGGCCGGTCTACTCGGCCTGCTGGGACTCCTAGGCCTGCGGCGCCCTCGTGACCACGACGGCCACGACGTCCAGCGCGCCGGGATCAGCACCGGCACCCGCGCACCCGGGACCGGTGCCCCCGGCACCGGCACCAGCATGGGTGCCACCGGCACTGGCACCAGCATGGGTGCCACCGGCGCCTCGGGGCACTCCCCGAACGTGCCGCGCAGCAACCCGGGCGGCACCACGCCCACGGTCTAGCATCAGCGCCGATCCCCCCACCGCTCCCCGACCGGTGGGGGGATCGTCGTGTCCAGGGTCAGCTGTATCCACCGGTCATCCGGCGCACTGATGCCGGCACCGCCACGGACTCGTCGCAATCGGGTGCCCGCAGCGGGTTTCCGTAGCTGGTCACAATCGGCACCACTCCGGCCCACCCGCCGGCGGCGACGTCGGAGTCATCGTCCTCGGGCCAGCCGTCGCCGATCTTCACCGACCAGTTGTCGCCTTCGATGGCCAGCCGCAGCACCAGGGTGGCGGCGAGTTCGCGCGCGGTGCTGGCCCGCAATTCGGCCACCCGGCCGGGGATGAAGGCGTCGGTCAGCCGCCGCAGGTAGCCGTCTGTGTCGTCGATGCCGACGGGGTTGAACCGACCGAACAGGACCGCGCTGCGGTAGTGGAATGACGACTCAAAACCGCTGCGCGCCACTACGACTCCGTCGAGCATCGTTACCGCCACCGACGCCGGCGCACCGTCGGCGAGGTGGCGCAGCCAGGGCGAGCCGGTGGACCCGTGGATCACCAGTTCGTCGCCGAGCCGGGCGAAACCGATCGGCAGGGCTACCGGGTGGCCGTCGCGGACGAACGCAATAGTGGCCAGCGGTGTGCTGTCCAGGACGGCATCGAGACTGCCCCTGGCGCTGCGCTGCTTCTCCCGCAGCCGGGTCACCGACGTGGATGGATGCGACACGCAACAAGCGTCGCACGGGCGGCTCAGTTCAGCCGGCGCAGCGTCTCCGGCGTCAGATCCTTGAGGCTGGGATAGCCGTCGATGGCCATGGTGAGATCGGTTTCGGCCAGGATCGACCGCAGCACATGAACGATTCCCTCGGTTCCGGCCAGCGCGGCGCCGTAGGCATAGGGCCGGCCGATGCCCACCGCCGAAGCTCCCAACGCCAGGGCCTTCACCACGTCGGCGCCGGAGCGGACACCGGAATCGAACAGCACCGGCACCTCACCGGAGGCGGCAACCACGTCGGGCAGGCAGTCGAGGGCGGGCAGACCGCCATTGGCCTGACGACCGCCGTGGTTGGAGCAGTAGATGCCGTCGACACCGGCATCGACGGCGCGGCGGGCATCCTCGGGGTGGCAGATGCCCTTGAGGATCAGCGGCAGCTTGGTGACCGACCGCAGCCACGGTAAGTCGTTCCAGGTCAACGAATTTCCGAAGATGCTGACGAAGTGCATCACTGCGTTGCGTGGGTCGGCATCGAGGTCGGCGTCGACTTTGGCGCGGAAGTTCGGGTCGCTGATGTAGTTGGCCAGGCACAGGCCCCGCAGTTGCGGGAAGTTGGCGGTGGACACATCGCGGGGACGCCAGCCGGGAATCCAGGTGTCCAGCGTCACCACGATGCCGGTGTAGCCCGCCGCCTCGGCGCGGTGCACCAGGCTCTCGGCGAGGTCACGATCGGTCGGTGTGTAGAGCTGGAAAAGACCAGGCGTGTCACCGAATTCGGCCGCGATATCTTCCAGCGGGTCCATCGTGAGGGTGGATACGCACATCGGCACACCGGTCTGCGCAGCCGCGCGCGCGGCCGCCAGATCGCCGTGCCGGTCGGGGGTGCACAATCCCATGACTCCGATGGGTGCCATGAACACCGGCGCCGGCCATCTCCTGCCCCACAGTTCCACGGACAGGTCCCGCTGAGTGGCGCCGACCAGCATCCGCGGAATCAGGCCCCAGCGATGAAATGCGGTGACATTGGCCCGCTGAGTCAGCTCGTCGCCGGCTCCACCGGCCACGTAGGACCAGATCGACGGCGGCAGCGCCTTCTCGGCTCTGGCTTCCAATTCGTCGAAGGCCATCGGCAGGTTCGGCAATACGCCGGTGAGGCCCTGCAGATAGATCTCCAGTTGGTAGTCGCCGAAGCTCATGGTTGGGGCCTTCCGGTGAAGCCGGCGACGACATCTGCCGCGCGGTGCAATTGGTCGAGATCGGAACTTGTTGGAATCAGGTGAATTTCGTCGGCTCCGATGGCGGCGAAGCCGCGCAACACTCCGGCGAGTTGGTCCTCGGTGCCGGCGAATCCGGTGTGCGGAGCCATCGCATCGACGATGTCGGCGGGAATCCAGTTCATGTAGTGGCGCAAGTGGCGGTGCATCTGCGCGCGGGCATCCTTGGGCTCACCCAGCGCGAACCAGAAGGAGGTGGCTAAGTGCGGGGCCGGTTTGCCGGCCGCCGCCCAGGCGGTACGGCCGACATCGAACAGCTCGTTCTGTTTGGCCGCGTCCAGATCCAGCGTGATTCCGGCCAGGCCGTCGGCCCATCCGGCGGCGCTGCGCAGCGTCTTGGGCCCGATAGTGCCGACGAGCAGCCGGGGTCCGGCGGGCTGCGCCGGCCGCGGTCCGACCGGAAGCACCGAGTCGGTGACTTTCTCACCGGCCCACACCGTCTTCATCACCGCGACGCGCCGCGCCATCTCACGCATGGTCTGGGTGGACAGCTCCGCCCCGACGGACAGGTAGTCCTCGTGGCGACCGCCGATACCGACGCCCACACTGAGCCGCCCGCCGCTGAGTACGTCCCCGGTGGCCAAGGATTTCGCCAGCAGCACCGGGTCGTGCAACTGCGGCACGACAACCGTGGTGATCAACGGCACCCGCTCGGTCCAGGCCGCGAGCGCGCCAAGCAGCGTCAGACATTCCGGGTTGCCAAAGGCGATCCGCTCACCCCAGCACAGCGAGGAGAACGGGCCCCGGTCGATCAGCGTGGCCCACTGCCGGAGAATTTCCGCATCAAGCGCGGGCTCCATCACCGGCATGGTCATGCCTATCTGCACAACGGCGATTGTGGCACGCGAATCTGCACGCTCAGCGCTGTACGTCTTTGTGCGCCCGAACCGGTGCGGTGGACGGCGCGATGGTGAGCAGGTTCCCACGCCAACTGCCGTAGGCGGTGCGGCCCGCCACCAGCAGCCACGTTGCCAATAGGCCGAAATATGCCACCACAGCCGCGACTTTGAAGGCCGGCAGGCCGGTGTGCGACGCCAGCTGGGTGGTGCCGGTGACGAAGGTGCCGACCGGGAAGGTCAAGCTCCACCACGTCAATGCGAACGGCATGCCGCGGCGCAGGGTCCGGATGGTCAGCGAGGTCGCCAGCGCGATCCACAGCACCGCGAATCCCCAGACCGGCACGCCGAACAGGATCGCGAACCTGTTCATGGCCCCGGCGATGTCGGGATCGACGGCTGAGCCGGCGGCATGCCCGAGAAGACCTGCGGCGGTGATGGACTGCCCCAGCGGCCCCAGCACGATCCACAAGGTGGGCACTCGCGCCGTACCGGAGGTCCCGTACAGGGCCAGCCGGCTCCAGATCATCGAGATGATGATCAGCGCGGCGATCAACGACAGCCCGAACATCGCCCAGCAGCCGTAGAGCATTGTCTGGCGGGCGGCACCGGGCGCGGTGTGGGGTATCAGCAGCGCCCCGCCGGCCGCGGCAACCATGGGCGGCACCACCGGCATCAACCAGCCCCCGAAGGCAGCGTCGGGTTCCACCGAGTGCTGGGTGAACATCAGGTACGGAATCGAAACAGCGGTGAACAGGCCACCGGCCGTCCCGGCGGTCCACAGCACCCAGGCCAGCGTCACGGCGGCGCGTTCGCCGATCAGATCGCCGCCCACCAGAAGGGCTCCGGACCCGACGGTCAGCATCGCCATCGGGGCCGCGCCGTAGAAGTGGGCCATCTGCGGGTTGTCGGCATGGCGACGGGCCACCCGCGGGTTTCTCAGCCAGTGGCCGCCGACCAGCAGCAGCAGGCCGCCGAGGAGCGCGGCCGCGATCACCCACACGATGTGAGTGAGTAGGTACAAACCCGGAATGCGAACCGGCAGCGTTGCGCCGGCGTTGGCGACAATGCCCGTCCCCATGACCGAGGCGAACCAGTTCGGTCCCAGACCGCCGAGGGTTTCCCTCCAGTACATCCGCGGTGGGGTACCGCTATCCGCAATGACGTCCACGCCGGGCCTCCCGGTGCTCCAGCGTCCCGGGTATCGGCCGCATCCGCACATCGCAGATTGTGTCAAAGAGCCGGCAGATTGTGTCAAAAGAGCCGACGGCGCAAAGACCTAATCAACCAGCGTCTGGCGCCGATCGATCCGCGGCGTCGGACTGCGCATCACCGGCTCCCGATCGCGGTGCGCGGTGCACGGGCCCGGATGTATTGCCGCCGGTATTGCCTACGTTATTGCCGCCGGGGCCGATGCCCGGGCCGGACGAGTCGGGGTCTGCTTGCTCCGGCGCACCGGCCGGAGCTGTGGGAGTGCTGGGCAACGCCTTGTGCGGCAACGACACAACAGCCGTCAGCGAGTCGGGCAACCGCGGGAGGAGATCGGGCAGGTCCCTGACCCGTTGACTCAGGGACTCGCCCAGAGACTGGTCGAGCAGACTCTGCGGATTGCGCAACGCGTCGGAGGCGGCGGCCACCGCCGCGTTGGCGTTGTCCACCGCCCACTGCACGTCCGCCTCGACCCGATCGTGAACAGCGTTGAGTAGCGGCACATCGGCGGGCGTCATCGGCAACGCGGGATTCGGTGGTGCGGTCGGCGGGATATCGGCGTTGACACCGGGCGGTGCGGCGATCGGGGCCACAGCGATCGGGGCCACGGCGCCAGTCGCCCCAGCGACAGCGGAAACGACGGGCGCGACGGAGATGTCGCCGAAGTACGGAAACGATGCCGAAGTCAGTTCCGGATTCGTCGCGGCGTCGCCCACCACGGGATTGACCACAGCAGTCCTGCCCAGATAGGCGGCGCTGGCCACCAACGCGGTGACAAGGTCCTTGAGGACAGCGAAGGGACTGGTGGACGGGGCCGGTTCCGGCGCGATTGCCGCCAGGAAGTTCTCGTCCAGCATGTCGATGGCATGGCCGCTGCCCGAGGACAGCTCGACGGCCGGAATCTGGATATCGGCGCGCGGAGCGTTGACAGGGTTGGCCACCACGACGACGGCGGTCGCCAAGGCGACTCCCGTCGTCAGGATCGGACCAAACAACCCAAGCACCGCAGAAACTCTCCCTCGCTGAACCTCAACAATATCTGAGAAAAAACTGAGACGGAAATCCTGGGGGTTAAATCTTGCGAACAAATGCGGCAGCGCGCCTACCGGGGACACAGCAGCTGCAAAGGCGCCTGCATCGATCAGCGATCGCCTCGGCGTCGCTTCGGCAAAAGCCGTTTTGATGAAAGCACCCTGAGAGTATTCGACGTCCGGCGAGTTCGGTGCGAACCCAGTAGCAGCCGCCTGGCCTCCGCGGCGAGCCGCGCTGCCGGTTGGTGGTCGTTCAGGATCTCGACTCCAGCAGGTCGACGACCTGTTGTGCCAGTTCGGTGACGCTGTGATCGGGGGTGAGTCGCAAGTCTGGGTTGCGGGGCCGCTGGTAGGGACTGTCGATACCGGTGAAGTTGATGATCTCGCCGCGCCGGACCTTGGCGTAGAGACCTTTGGGATCCCGGCGCTCGCAGTCCTCCAAGGGCGTGTCGAGGAAGACCTCGAAGAATTCGATACCGGCGTCGGCGTGCACCCTTCTGGCCATCTCACGATGTTCGTGCAACGGGCTGATGGCCGGCACCAGAACAGTCAGCCCGGCATCGGCCATCAGGCTGGCGATGTGAGCCAGGCGGCGCAGGTTCTCTCCGCGGTCGACCATGGTGAACCCAAGGTCGGCGTTGAGGCCGTGGCGCAGGTTGTCGCCGTCGAGAATGTAAGCGGGACGGCCTTGTTCGAGCAGCAGCCGCTCGACCAGCACAGCCACCGAGGATTTACCCGAGCCGGAAAGACCGCTGAACCAGACCGTGCGGCCCTTGGTCAGTCGGGCGGAGGCGAGAGATTGATGGCGCACCGTGTTGGGCGAGGCACCGCGGCTGGATACCGGAGCGGTATCGCGCACCATCCCCGCCGCTACCGTCACGTTGGTGTCTGGATCGATGAGGATGAACGACCCGGTGGCCGCGTTGCGGCTGTACTCGTCGAGCAGCAGCGGCACCTGGGTGCGCAGGGTGACCCGGCCGAGCTCGTTGAGCTTCAACGCCGTCGCACTCTTGTCGCGGTGCAGCGTGTTGACGTCGAGTCGGTACTCCAGGGCGGCGACACGGGCGCGGGTGGTCCGGGTCGTCTGCTTGATGAGGTAGTCGCGGCCTGGCTCCAGAGCAGCGTCATCGGCCATCCAGCACACCATCGCGTCGAACTCGGTGGTGGCTTCCGGCTGGTTGTGCGGCCGGGCCAGCATGTCGCCCCGGGAGATGTCGATGTCGTCGGCCAGGCTGATCGACACCGCCATCGGCGGAAATGCCTCGGCCACCGGGCCGCTCGGCCCGTCGATGACGGTGATCCGACTGGTCTTGCCGCTGGGCAACACGATCACTTCGTCGCCGGGCCGCATCACGCCGCTGGCCACCGTTCCCGCGTAGCTGCGATGGTCGGCATGTTCGCGGGTCTGCGGCCGAATGACGTACTGCACCGGGAAACGGACGTCGACGAGGTTGCGGTCGCCCGCGATGTACACCTCCTCGAGGTGGCGCAGCAGCGGCGGCCCGTCGTACCAGGGCGCCGCAGCCGACTTGGTCACCACGTTGTCGCCATTGAGGGCCGACATCGGGATAGCGGTCACGTCATGGACGTCGAGGCGGGCGGCGAAGGCGTGGAACTCGTCGCGAATCTCGTTGAACCGCTCTTGATCCCAGCCGATGAGGTCCATCTTGTTCACCGCCAGCACGATGTGCTGGACACCGAGCAGGGAGGCGAGGAACGCATGCCGGCGGGACTGCTCCAGCAGGCCGTTGCGGGCGTCGACGAGGACGATGACCAGTTGTGCGGTGGAAGCGCCGGTCACCATGTTGCGGGTGTACTGGATGTGGCCGGGGGTGTCGGCGATGATGAATTTCCGCTTCGCCGTGGCGAAGTAGCGATAGGCGACGTCGATGGTGATGCCCTGTTCGCGCTCCGAGCGCAGACCGTCGGTCACCAGTGCGAGGTCGGTGTAGTCGTTACCCCGTTCGCGGGAGGTTCGCTCCACCGCGGCAAGCTGGTCCTCCATCACCGCCTTGGAGTCGTAGAGCAACCGGCCGATGAGCGTGGACTTGCCGTCGTCGACGGATCCGGCGGTCGCCAGGCGAAGGAGGGTCGTCTCCCCCATCAGAAGTAGCCCTCGCGCTTGCGGTCTTCCATGCCCGCTTCGGAGATGCGGTCGTCGGCTCGGGTGGCACCGCGCTCGGTGAGACGCGAAACGGCGGTCTCTGCGATCACCTCCGCGACTCCTGCCGCGGTCGATTCCACACACCCGGTGCAGGTGACGTCGCCGACGGTACGGAACCGGACCGAGGTCTCGAAGACCTCCTCGCCGGGCTCGGGCTGCATGTGCTTGTGCACCGCCAGCAGCATCCCGTCGCGGCGGAACACCGGCCGGCGGTGTGTGTAGTAGATAGCCGGCAGCCCGATGTCCTCGGCGCCGATGTAGGCCCAGATGTCGTACTCGGTCCAGTTTGACAGCGGGAACACCCGGATGTGTTCGCCCTTGCGGTGCCGACCGTTGTAGAGGTTCCACAGCTCCGGCCGTTGGGCTTTCGGGTCCCATTGGCCGAACTCGTCGCGGAAGCTGAACACCCGCTCCTTGGCGCGGGCTTTCTCCTCGTCACGTCGGGCGCCACCGAACGCCGCGTCGAAGCCGTTCTCCCGAATGGCACGCAGCAGACTGACGGTCTGCAGCGGATTGCGCGACGGTCCGTTATCGACCACCCGCCCGGCGTCGATGTCCTCCTGCACGGAGGCGACCACCAGCCGCAAACCGTGACGGTCGACGAGCTCATCGCGGGTGGCGATGACCTCGTCGAAGTTGTGTCCGGTGTCGACGTGCATGACAGGGAAGGGAATCCGGGCGGGAGCGAAGGCCTTGATCGCCAGATGGAGCATGACGATGGAGTCCTTGCCGCCCGAGAACAGCAGGACCGGCCGCTCGAATTCGGCCGCGACCTCGCGAATGATGTGGATGGCCTCGGCCTCCAGCGAACGGAGGTGACTCAGCTCGTACTGGCCCGGCTTCAGCCGGGCAGGGGCCTCTAGAACCTGCTCAGACATGGTTTCCCGAAGTGTTGGTTTGAACAACCAGATGTTTCAACTGGGAAAACCGTAGCCAGCACCGGCAGGCCCCGTCAAACGTCTGACCCGGCGCCGAGCGGGCCGTCACAGGCGCGCACTGGCCAGTGCGAGTTGGGCGGCCTCTCCCAGCACGACCAGCACAATCAGGCGGTAAATCCACGGGCCGACCCCCGGCAGGACCGCGAGCCGTGCGGCGATAAGGCCACCGACCACAGCGCCGAGGGACAGCGGCACGGCGGCCGGCCAGTCGACGTGACCGCCCACCGCGAGCACCGGGAGCGACACCGCGGCGATGGCGGTGGCAATGGCCACCTTGGCGGCGTTGGCCGA
>JAULZA010000104.1:0-5086 GCA_032117575.1 Mycolicibacterium sp. | reverse complement strand
TGTTGGTCGGACGCACGTTGCGGTTGGCCTGCAACCACTGCGGCGCCTCGGAGGTCAGGAAGGTCTCCCACTTGTAGGTCGAGCAACCGGCCTTGCCGCAGGCGGGCCGGTACCAGTCGGCGTAGAAGCTGGACTGTCCGCCCACCGGCATCGAGATCGACAGGCCCGAGTCCAGGTACCACTCGAACGCCTGGGTGTTGATGTCCCAGCCGTTGAAGTCGTCCTGGGCGCGCAGGCCGTCGAGCAGCCAGACGTTCGGGGAGTTCTCCCCACCGCTCTGGAACTGGACGCGGATCGTCTTGTTCATGCTCGGCGACGGCACATCGAGATACTCGACCGGCAGGCCGGGGCGCGAGAACGCGCTCGCCGGGGCGGTTTCGCCGACGATGCCGATCAGGCCCGGCAGTGCCGCGGCAGCGACCGCCGCCACCGTGAATCGGCGCGACCAGCTACGCACCTTCTCGAACACAGGCTTCACCGAGCCACCCCAGCTTTCTCTTACGGATCCTTTATGCGGAATGCAAAGTAAAACACGGCGTCAGGAGCCAGCGAAATCAAACTCGTTACCGAGCCGTGACGCATGTGGGCAAAAGCCCTTGTCAGCGCGCCGAACCAAAAGTAATGTCACTTTCAGTTTTCGTCGCCACCAGCCTTGGAGATCCCATGGAATCCTTCGTTCACCTGCGCAAAGGCACCACCCCGCGGCGGTTGCACGCCGATCTCAACGGTCTCAAGGATGACGAGTTGGGCCGCGGCGGGTTCACCGGCCGCACCGCCAGCATGTACCGGCGACACGACCCGACCCAGTTCCGGGCGGTGGGCCCGTTGCGGCCGGTCGACGTGCTGGCCGATCAGTTGAAACCCGTTGACGCCACCGACCCGGCGGGCGCACCGATGCTGCTGTTCTCCAACCCCGATTGCCGAATCTCGTTGAGTCGCCGGGCCGAGCCCATGCCCTTCTACATCCGCTACATCGACGGCGATCTGTTGTCCTTCGTGCACCAGGGGTCCGGCCGCCTGGAGACCGAATTCGGCTCGCTTGATTACCGCCCCGGCGACTGGGTCTACATCCCCAAGGCGTGCACCTGGCGTCAGCTGCCACACGGTGGGCAGGAGCGAAGCGACTCGGGGAATGGCACCAGCGACAGCAGCTGGCTGATGATCGAGGCCACTGACGAGTTCCGCACTCCCCCGCCCGGACCACTCGGCCGGCACTGGCCATTCGACCCGTCGCTGGCCACCGTTCCCGACCCGGAACCCATTGAGGACGACGACCGCACCTCCTATGAGGTGCGGTTGATGCACCGGCCAGTCAACGACGTTGAGACGACGTCGCTGTTCTACGAGCACAACCCGCTCGACGTCGAGGGTTGGCAGGGCGACAACTTCCCCTTCACCTTCAACATCGAGGACTACAACGTCGTGACGTCCGACAGCGTGCACCTGCCGCCGATGGTGCACCTGTTCATGGAGGCGACCGGGGTCTACGTCTGCAACTTCCTGCCCAAACCGGCCGAAGGCGTGCCGGGCACCGAACGCACACCGTGGTATCACCGCAACGTCGACTTCGACGAGATCGCGTTCTTCCACGGCGGTTCGCTCTACGGCATCCCGATGCCGCCGGGACTCATCAGTCACGCCCCGCAAGGCGTGCATCACGGCGCCCCTGAGAAAGCTCGCGAACGGGCTCGTCGCAAATTCGACGAGTACACCTCGGTGGACTGGAAGGTGATCGCCGTCGACACCCGCCAGCGCCTGGTTCCGTCGGCAGAGGTATTGGCCGCGGATCTGGGCCAGCATTCATGAAATACCAGCGCACCCCGTATCTCGTTGCCTTCCAGAACACATCGGGTGTCCGCGATGTCTACGGCGGAATCGCCGAGATCGTCGTGCTGGAGTGCTATCAGCTGATCCCGGAAACGCCGAGCGACACCGTGCTGGTGTTCATGCACCCCATCGGCGGTGGCGCCTACCTTCCGATGGTCAACGCACTGGCCCGCGCCGGCCATCACGTCATCTACGCCGGCAGTCGCTACCGCGGCACCGACTCCAACCTGATCATGGAGAAGGTCGTCGAGGATCTCGGCGAGGTGATCACCGACGCGAAGACAAGGCTGGGCTACTCGAAGGTGGTGCTGGCCGGCTGGAGTGGCGGCGGGTCGCTGTCATTGTTTTATCAACAACAGGCGGATTACCAACAGCAGGCTCCCATCGTGGACATGCCACCAGCCGACGGCATCATGCTGCTTGCCGCGCACATCAGTCGCCACGGCACGCTCACGGAATGGTTGGACGCCTCCATCCTCGACGAGTCCGACCCCACACAGCGCGATCCCAACCTCGATCTCTACTACCCCGACAACCCCAACCAGCCGCCCTATACCGACGAATTCCTGCAGCGCTATCGCCAGGCCCAGATCGACCGCAATCGGCGAATCACGCACTGGGTCAAGGGAAAACTTGATGAACTCGAAGCGCAGGGCCGCGGGGACGAGGAGTTCTGCTTCGTCGTGCACGGCACCATGGCCGACCCCCGCTGGCTGGACCCGGCCGTCGACCCCAACGACCGCGAACCCGGCACCTGCTATCTGGGTGACCCGCGCGTGGTGAACAACTCCCCGATCGGCCTGGCCCGGTTCTGCTCGCTGCGCAGTTGGTTGTCGCAGTGGAGCTACGACGACGCCCGCGCCGACGGCATCGCCTGCGGCCGCGATGTCACGGTGCCCACCCTGGTGATCGGCAACCTGGCCGACGACGCCTGCACACCGAGCCACACCCGCCGGCTCTTCGACGCGATCGGCACGCAAGACAAGGAGATGCACGAGATCGCGCGCGCCAACCACTACTACTCCGGGCCGGATCAGCGGGAGACACTGGCGCAGGCGGTGGGCGTCATCACCGACTGGCTCGCCCGCCACGATTTCAGCAAGGCCACGAATTGACCGGCGCCCTGGACGGCATCCGGGTGCTGGAGATGGGCACTCTGATCTCCGGCCCGTTCGCCGGCCGGCTGCTCGGCGACATGGGTGCCGAGGTCATCAAGATCGAGCCGCCCGGCTCCCCCGACCCGCTGCGCAGCTGGGGTCAAGCCGAGGTCGACGGCCATCACTTCTTCTGGACCGTGCACGCGCGCAACAAGAAGGCCATCACGCTGAACCTGCGCGAGCCGCAGGGCCGCGCCATCTTCCTCGACCTGGCACAGCGCTCCGACATCATCGTGGAGAACTTCCGGCCCGGCACCCTGGAGCGCTGGGATCTCGGCTATGACGTTCTGCGACAACGCAATCCGGGTATCATCCTGGTGCGGGTGTCCGGCTACGGCCAGACCGGGCCCGATTCCGGCAAGGCCGGGTACGCGTCGGTGGCAGAGGCGGTCAGCGGCCTTCGGCACATGAACGGCTTCCCCGGCGGACCGCCGCCGCGGCTGGCGCTGTCCCTCGGCGACACCCTGGCCGGGATGTTCGCCGCCCAGGGGGCACTCGCGGCGCTCTACCGGCGCACCGTCACCGGCGAGGGACAGGTGGTGGACACCGCGCTCACCGAGGCCTGCCTGGCGGTGCAGGAATCCACCATCCCGGACTACGACGCCGGCGGGGTGGTGCGCGGACCGTCGGGCACCCGACTGGAGGGCATCGCGCCGTCGAACATCTACCAAAGCGCCGACGGCAGCTGGGTGGTGATCGCCGCCAACCAGGACACCGTGTTCCGACGGCTGTGCGACGCGATGGGGCGCCCCGAACTGGCCGACGACGACCGCTTCGTCAACCACGGGGCCCGCGGCCGCAACCAGGACGAGCTCGACGCCATCATCGGCGGTTGGGCAGCGCAGCGTGCACCCGACGACATCATCGACACTCTCAGCGCCGCGGGCGTGATCGCCGGCCCGATCAACACCGTCGCCGAGGTGGTGCGCGATCCGCAGTTCCTGGCCCGCGGCATGCTCGTCGAGCACCACGACGAGGGCACCGGTCGCACCGTGCTCGGACCGGGCGTGGTGCCGGTGCTCTCCGCCACCCCCGGCGGGGTGCGCAGCGCCGGCCCGGCGCGGCCCGGTCAGCACAACGACGAGATCTACCGCGGACTGCTGGGAATGACCGCCGACGACCTGGCGGCGCTGGCCGACAGGGGGGTGCTGTGAGCGACCTGCCCACCCACGTGACGATCCGCGAGGTCGCGCTGCGCGACGGCCTGCAGATCGAAACGCCGATTCCGTTGTCCGCCAAGCTCGAACTGCTGGCCGCCATCGCCGCCACCGGTGTGCGCGAGGTGGAGGCCACCGCTTTCGTCTCCCCGTCGAAGGTGCCCGCCCTGGCTGACGCACCGGAGCTGGCCGCCGCGCTGCACGACTACCCCGACATCGAGTTCTCCGCGCTGGTCGCCAGCCCGAACGGTGTGCACCGCGCCGTCGCGGCCGGGTTCCGGTCGGTCGAGTACGTGGTCTCCGCCGCCGACGGCCACAGCCGCGCCAACGTCGGCCGCAGCAGTGCCGAGGCCAGCGCGCAGATCGCCGACATCGTCGCCATCGCCCGCGACGCCGGGGTGCGCGTCGAGGTGATCATCTCCACCGCCTGGGACTGCCCGTTCGACGGCCCCACCCCCCCACAGCGGGTGCTCGACGTCGTCGACGCCGCCTGCACCCACGGTGCCGACCGGATCGCCATCGCCGACACCATCGGCACCGCCACCCCCGGCCGGGTCACCGAACTCGTCAACCTGGTGCGCCCGCACATCGGCGCGCGGCCACTGGGCGCGCACTTCCACGACACCCGCGGTGCCGGACTGGCCAGCGCATGGGCCGCCGTCAGCGCCGGGGTGAGCCGGCTGGACTCTAGCGTCGGCGGCCTCGGCGGGTGCCCGTTCGCCCCCGGCGCCAGCGGCAACATCGCCACCGAGGATCTGGTGTACCTGTTGCGCGACAGCGGAATCGGCGTCGATCTCGACCTCGCCGCCACCATCGAAGCCGCCCGGGTGGCCCGCACAGTCGTCGGCCATGATCTGCCCAGTGCGCTACTACGCGCCGGCGACCGGCTGCGGTGAGAAGTGACCGTCGACAACGTGAGCCTGCTGTCCTCCAAGGGCCGCCAGA
>JAULZA010000103.1:0-9600 GCA_032117575.1 Mycolicibacterium sp. | reverse complement strand
TCTTCCTCACCGTCAACGGCGCCCAGACGCTGCTGTTCTCCGGCCAGCAGTTGATCTCGTCCATCGGCGTCATCGGCCCGCCGGAGCGGGCACCCAGCGGCTACAAACTGGTCGACCGGCAGGGCGCGATCGATGACCTGCTGCGCGCGCTGACCGGCGCCCGGCAGGCGATGAGCCTGATGGCCGGGCTGCTGTGGGTGGTCGCGGCGATGATCGTCGGCTCGATGATCTACATGTCAGCCCTGGAACGCACCCGCGACTTCGCGGTGTTCAAGGCCGTCGGCGTCCCCACCCGCTCGATCCTGGCCGGTCTGGCCATGCAGGCCGTCATCGTGGCGGTGCTCTCGGCGATTCTCGGCGGGGTGCTGTCGGTGCTGCTGGGCCCGCTGTTCCCGATGCGGGTGGACATCCCGCAGTTCGCGTTCGTGCTGCTGCCCGTCGTCGCGGTTACCATCGGGGTGCTGGCCAGCCTCGCCGGGCTGCGCCGAGCGGTCGTCGTCGATCCGGCTATGGCGTTCGGAGGCCCCTGACTCATGGCAGATCTGCGGATCAAGGACCTGGTTGTCGAGTACGCCAGCGGCCAGGACAAGGTGCGCCCCATCGACGGGCTGAACCTGGAAGTGGCCGAAGGCTCGCTGGCGATCCTGCTGGGCCCCAGCGGATGCGGCAAGACGACGCTGCTGTCGTGTTTGGGCGGCATCCTCAAGCCGACGGCCGGACGCATCGAATTCGGCGATATCGACCTGACCAAGCTGGGTGCCAGAGAGATTTCGGACTACCGACGCAACACCGTCGGCATTGTGTTCCAGGCGTTCAACCTGGTGCCCAGCCTGACCGCGCTGGAGAACGTGATGGTTCCGCTGAAGGCCGCCGGCATCTCGCGCAAGCAGGGCCGTGAGCGGGCCGAGGCGCTGCTGGCCCGGGTGGGCCTGGCCGCCCGGATGCACCACCGACCCGGCGACATGAGCGGCGGCCAGCAGCAACGGGTGGCGGTGGCCCGGGCGATCGCCCTGGACCCGCCGCTGCTGATCGCCGACGAGCCGACCGCCCACCTGGACTACATCCAGGTCGAGGAGGTGCTGCGGCTGATCCGCGAGCTGGCCTCCGGCGAGCGGGTGGTGGTGGTGGCCACCCACGACACCCGGATGCTGCCGCTGGCCGACCGGGTGGTGGAACTGGTGCCCAGCATGGCGCACACCGACCACGAACCCGAAACGATCGAACTGCGGGCCGGCGACGTGCTGTTCGAGCAGGGCACCATGGGCGACACGATCTACATGGTGTCCGACGGCGAGATCGAACTGGTCCGCGAATTGCCCAGCGGCGCAGAGGAATTGCTCAAGGTTGCCAGCGCCGGGGACTACTTCGGCGAGATGGGCCCGTTGTTCGCGCTGCCCCGCTCCGCCACCGCCCGGGCAGGCACCGACGCCACCGTGGTGGGCTACACCGTGCAGCAGTTTCGGGAGCGGTTGGGAGCCAGCGGATCCCGCGACCTGATCGAACACAAGTCGCTGAACAGCAGTTAGCGAGTCAGGGGCGCCCATGTCCGATGCCGGTTCCGACCAGATTGCGCCGCTGCGCCGCTTCGTGCGCGGCATGACCAACTTGATCGACACGACCGACGACGAGACGGTCCTGCTGGCCCAGGGCCGCGAGCTGCTCGCCGAACTGGTCGGCCAGGACGGCTGGCTGCCCGAGCCGTGCGCCACCGCGCGATCCGACCGCTACGCCCAGTACCTGTTGCACTGCGACCCGCTGGAGCGGTTCAGCATGGTCAGTTTCGTGTGGGGCCCCGGACAGCGCACTCCAGTGCACAACCACACCGTGTGGGGTCTGGTCGGGCAATTGCGCGGCAGCGAGCAGGCCGAGGAGTACGAACTGCATGACGGTGTTCCCAGCGGCACCGGGCGCACCGCGGTGATGACTCGCGGTGACGTCGACGCCGTCTCGCCGACGATCGGCGATTGGCATCGGGTGACCAACACCTCCGACGACGTGGCGATCAGCATCCACGTCTACGGCGGCAACGTCGGCGCACTGCATCGCCTCAAGTTCGACGAAACCGCCGGGCGGTGTGTCGATTTCGTGTCCGGCTACGACAATGACACCGTTCCCAACCTGTGGGGAAAGTCGGTGCCGACCCCCTGCTGAGATCATCGGTCCCACCCCGACGTCGTCGACGGCAAAACACCGGGCCGCCTTCCGGGAACAGTTGGGCGCCAGCGGATCCCGCGACCTGATCGAACACAGGTCGCTGACCAGCAGTTAGTCCGCGGCGAGGCCCCAGTCGTCGGGGATCATCCGTTCGGGGTGGTGGTAGGTGTTGGTGCCGCCTGCCAGCGGAATGTGTGGCGGGGGTAGCCATTCGGTGCTGCCGTCGCGGCGTTTCCGGGTCTTCCAGCCGCCCGGTCGGATGAGGCGGTGGTGGGGGCCGCAGGCGAAGGTGAGCCGGTCGACGTCGGTGCGCCCGCCGTGGGCCCAGTCCTCGACGTGGTGGGTCTGGCACAGATAGCCGGGCATGTCGCACCCCGGGGCGGTGCACCCACGATCTGTTGCGTGTAGGACGATGCGCTGGTCGGGTGAAGCGATGCGTTTGGCCCGCCCCAGATAGATCGGGCGCTGGGTATGGGTGTCGAACACCGCCAGGTAGTGCCAGGCGTGGGTGGCCATCCGGATGACATCGCGCATCGGCAGCAGGCTCCCGCCTGCGGTGACAGCATGCCCGGCGCCGCGGCAAAGCTGCTCGACGGTGGCGGTGGCAATCACGGTAACGGGTAACCCGTTGTGCTGGCCGAGCTTCGGGTCACCGAGTTGCCCGCGCACCAGGGTGGCCACTGCGTCATGCTGGCGCTGCGGGTGCTGCCGGCGATCGGCGTCGACGGCACCCTCGGTGGGTTCCCCGGTGGTGATCGGGGTGTGGTCGTCGGGGTTACACATCCCGGGGGCGGCGAACTTCGCCAGCCACGCATCCAGCATCGCCCGAAGCTCCGGGGTGGCGATCAGCCGTCCGACACTCATACCGTCCGGGCGTTGCCGGCCACACCACTGAAATCCGCGCTGGGCCGCCCGGTACTCATCGGAGAACCGGCCGTCGGGGTTGAGGGTGGCCGCAACCCGCTCGGCGAGGACTTCCAACTGATCCGGCCGCAGTGCGGTCGCCTGTTCGGCCAGGAACGACTCAGCTTTGGCCACCTCCGCAGGGTGGACATCAACGGGCAGATCCCGAACGAACTTCTGAATGGCCCGCAGATGCTCCCGGTCAAGCAGGCCGCCGTCCCAGACCTTCGCGGTGGCGGGCAGCGACGGCGACAGCACCTCACCGGTCAGGGTGGTGCGCGGCTGCAACTGCTCGGCATCGCGCAGCCGTCGGCGGGCCTCGGCCGGGCTGATCCGCACCACATCGGCGATCACCTTTGCCGTGGCGCTACCCAACTCCGCCGTGTCGCAGCGCCGGACCGACCCCACCGCCAGAAGGGACGCCGCGGTAACTCGACGGCGCACCGCCTCCAACCGGTCCAGCGCCTCCAACCGGGCGCGCACGCCCATGCCGTCGAACTCCAGCGCCGTCATACCTGCCACGGCGGCATCCAACGCGGCGAACGCCTCAGCCACCGGAGTCGAAAACATGTTCGAAACACTAACCGGAACCACCGACACCAGCCACCAGAACCGTTGTGGCTGTGGATGAATCAGGAACTGTGGACAACTCCCGGCACCAAACTCAGCAGCAGATCCGGGCCGATCTGTTCGACGCCGTCGTAGCGCCACCGCAACGCCCCCACGATGCTGGCCACCCCGACGTCGTCGACGGCGGTCACCGGACCGCCCAGCAGAATCGGCGCCACGTAGGCCAGGATGCGGTGCACCACGCCGGCGCGCAGGAAGGCGCCGGCCACCGTGGGGCCGCCCTCCAGCAGCACGTCGGTGCGGTCGGCCAGCGCGCGCAGCACCTCGTGCGGATCGCGGGTGCGCAACGCCATCGTGGGCGAATCGGTATTGCGCACATGGAATTCCGGCGGCACCTCGCGTTCGCCGACGACCACCCGCAGCGGCTGCTGCGGCGCCGGTGTGCCGTCGGGCAGCCGGGCGGTCAGCGTCGGGTTGTCGACGAACACCGTGCCGGTGCCCACCATGATGGCGTCGGCCGCCGCCCGGCGGCGGTGCAGATCGGCCCGCGCCGCTTCGCTGGTGATCCACTGCGAAGAGCCGTCGGCGGCCGCGCTGCGGCCGTCGATGCTGGTGGCGAATTTCCAGGTGACATGGGGCAGGCCGGTTTTCAGCTTGTGCAGCCACTCGCGCAGCGTCCCGGCGGCCACCTGCTCGGCGCACACCCCGCCGGTCACCGCCACGCCGGAGTCGCGCAGGCGCTGCGCCCCGCCGGATGCCACCGGGTTGGGGTCGGCGACGGCGTAGACCACGGCGGCCACCCCCGCGTGCAGCAGGGCGTCCACACACGGCCCGGTGCGCCCCTGGTGGTTGCACGGTTCCAGGGTCACCACCGCGGTACCGCCGGCGGCCCGCTCCCCCGCCGCACGCAGCGCCATCACCTCGGCGTGCGCACCCCCGACGGGTTCCGTGCCACCGACGCCGACCACCGTGCCGCCGGCGTCCAGAATGACCGCTCCCACAGGCGGATTCGGGTAGGTCGACCCTTTGACGCGCTGCGCCTGCTCGATGGCCAGCGCCATCGCCTCGGTGATGGGCACCGTCACAGGTGAAGATGCGGCGAGGCGGACCCGGCCTGCCGGCGCAGCGCCTCCACCGCGGCACTCGGGTCAGCGGCGCCGTACACCGCCGAACCGGCCACGAAGCAGTCCACCCCGGCCTCGGCGGCGGCCTCGATGGTGTCGGCGTTGATGCCGCCGTCGATCTCCACCAGGATGCTCAACTCCCCGGAATCCACCAGGCGGCGCACCCGGGCCACCTTGTCGAGCACCTCGGGGATGAAGCTCTGCCCGCCGAAGCCGGGTTCGACCGACATCACCAGCAGGGTGTCGAAGTGGCGCAGGATCGCCAGGTAGGGGTCCAGCGGGGTGCCGGGCTTGATCGACAACCCGGCCTTGGCCCCGGCCGCACGGATATCGCGGGCCACCGCGACGGGATCGTCGGTGGCCTCGGCGTGGAAGGTGACGTTGTAGGCGCCGGCCTCGGCGTACGGGGGCGCCCAGCGGCCGGGGTCGTCGATCATCAGGTGGCAGTCCAGCGGGATGTCGGTGGCCTTGAGCAGGCTCTCCACCACCGGCAGGCCCAGGGTGAGGTTCGGCACGAAGTGGGCGTCCATCACGTCGACGTGCAGCCAGTCCGAACCCGTGACGGCGGCGGCCTCCTCGGCCAGCCGGGCGAAGTCGGCGGACAGAATCGACGGGGCGATCATGGGCCTGGTCGGTGTTGCCATGGCTGTCACTGTAAACGGCGGGCTGTGTTGAGGGGCTTAGGCGTTCTTGCGAAGCGCGGCGGCGAACATCGCGTCGGTGCCGTGCCGGTGCGGCCACAGCTGCACGTACGGCCCGCTACCGAGGTTGTCGACGGGTGCGAACAGCTCCCGGGCGTCCAGGGCGGTCACCGGCTGGCGGCCCTCGGGCCCGTCCCGGCGCGACTTCGGCCGGAGCGCGTCGGACACCACCCCGACGGTCTCGGCCAGGTGCGGCGAGCAGGTGGCGTAGAGCACCACCCCGCCGGGCCGGACCAGCCGGATCGCCGAGGCCAGCAGTTCGCGCTGCAGCTTGCTCAGCGCGGGCACGTCGGTGGGGGTGCGCCGCCAGCGGGCTTCCGGGCGCCGGCGCAGCGCACCCAGGCCGGTGCACGGCGCGTCGACCAGCACGCGGTCGAAACTGCCTGGGGCAAGCCCGGTTTCGCGGCCGTCGACCCGCAGCACCGGCACGTCCAGGCCGGCGGTGTTCTGTTCGACGAGCTCGGCGCGACGTTCGTTGGGCTCCACCGCGGTGACCGTGGCGCCCCGCTCAGCGGCGATGGCCGCCATCAAAGCGGTCTTGCCGCCGGGCCCGGAGCACAGGTCCAGCCAGCGGCCGCCGTCCGGGCCGTCCAGCGGCGCCAGGGTCAGCGCCCGGGCCACCAGCTGGCTGCCCTCGTCCTGCACCAGCGCCTGCCCGTCGCGCAGCGCGGCCAGCCGGCCCGGGTCGCCGCCGGAGAGGTACACCGCATACGGCGAGTACCGGCCCACCTCGCCGTGCACCGCCTGCGCCAGGTCCGCGGCGCTGAGCACCCCGGGCCGGGCGGCCAGATGCACCCCGGGGCGGGCGTCGTCGGCGGCCAGCGCGGCGTCGAGTTCCCCGGCGTCGGCGCCGAGGGCGTCGGCGAAGGCCTGCGCGATCCAGCGCGGGTGGGCGTGCACGAAGGCGGCGTGACCCACCGGATCGCTGGGGGCCAGTTCGGCCACCCAGGACGCCTCGTCGCGCCCGGCGATGGTGCGCAGCACCCCGTTGACGAATCCGGCTCGGGCGGTGTCGAATTCGACACCGGCCTGCTCGACGGTGGTGGACACTGCGGCGTGCACGGCGACGTTGGTGCGCAGCAGCTGATAGGCGCCCAGCCGCAGCAGATCCAGCAGCACCGGGTCGATCTGCTCCACCGGGCGGCCCGCCGCGGCGACGATCACCGCGTCCAGCAGCCCGCGGGCACGGCAGGCACCGTAGGTCAGTTCGGTGGCGAACGCGGCGTCGCGGCCGTGGATGCCGCGCTCGGCCAGCAGCGCGGGCAGCGCCAGGTTGGCGTAGGCGTCGCGCTCGGACACCGCACGCAGGACGTCGAAGGCGGCGCGGCGCGCCGGATCAAGCTGCGCGCGGGCCCGGCGGCGCTGCGGCGGACGGCCGGTGCCCGGTTTGCGCGGGTCACGCTGCGGGCGAGTCATGAGGCCACCGCCTCGTCGCCCAGGCGCGCCCCGCGCGCCCAGTCGGCGGCGGCCATCGGCTTCTTGCCGGGCGGCTGCACCGTGCCCAGGACCACGGCCTGAGTGCCGGTGCCCACCCGGACGCCCGCGCGCTGCACCTGAATTCGGCCGGGCGGCAGGGGATCTCCGACGGCTTCTCCGGCAGCATCGACGGTGACCGGGCCGATCTTGACCCGCAGGTCGCCGATCATGGTCCACGCGCCGGGGTCGGGGGTGACCGAGCGGATCCGCCGGTCGACGACGTGGGCGGGCAGGTCCCAGCGCACCCGGGCGGAGTCGACGGTGATCTTCGGGGCGATGCTGACGCCGTCGCCCGGCTGCGGCACCGGCTGCAGGGAGCCGTCGGCGATACCGTCCAGGGTGGCCTCCAGCAGGCCGGCGCCGGCGTGCGCCAGCCGGTCCAGCAGCTCCCCGGCGGTGTCGCTCGCCCGGATGGTCTCGGTCAGGATGCCGTACACCGGGCCGGTGTCCAGCGCGGGCTCGATGAGGAATGTCGTTGCGCCGGTGACGGAATCACCGGCGGCGATGGCGGCCTGCACCGGGGCGGCGCCGCGCCAGGCGGGCAGCAGTGAGAAGTGCAGGTTGACCCAGCCGTGGGTGGGCAGCGCCAGCAGTTCGGCGCTCAGCAGCGCACCGTAGGCCACCACCGCGCAGCAGTCCGGGGCCAGGGCGGCCAGTTCGGCGACGAACTCCGGGTCATTGGGCCGGGGCGGTCGCAGCACCGGAATCCCGGCCTCGATCGCCAGG
Organism: Mycolicibacterium sp.; assembly: GCA_032117575.1. Taxonomy (GTDB): domain Bacteria; phylum Actinomycetota; class Actinomycetes; order Mycobacteriales; family Mycobacteriaceae; genus Mycobacterium. Next base: position 1,946 of record JAULZA010000103.1, on the reverse strand, counting down.
GCCGCCACCGGGGAGGGCGTCGGGGTGCCGCGCCGTCCCGCGGCGGCGTCGGGGCGGGTGAGCACCGCGATCACGTCATGGCGCGGGGAGTCGATGAGCCGTTGCAGCGACGGCAGAGCCGGTGTCGGGGTGCCGGCGAAGACGATGCGCATACTGCTTACTTGGGCGCCTGGTAGAACTCACGCTCGCCGACTCCGGCCATCCCGGCGACGAACATCCACGGGATGGTGCTGCGCAACCGGTTCACCGTGGCCGCCGAGTCGTTGTAGTACTGGCGGGCGAAGGCGAGCTTGTCCTCGGTGTCGGCGAGGTTCTGCTGCAGGTTCAGGAAGTTGTTCGACGAATTCAGTTGCGGGTAGGCCTGGCCCAGCGCCATCACCTGTCCCACCGCGGAGTCGAACTCACGCTCGGCCGAGGTGCGTTGTGCCACCGACTTTCCGGCGGTGGCCGCGGTCAGCGCGGCCTGGGCGTCGGCGATGTGACCCAGCACGCCCTTCTCGTGGGCGGCGAAGCCCTGCACCGTGCTGACCAGCCCGGGGATCAGCGACGCGCGGCGGGTGAGTTGGACGTCGATGCCGCCCAGCGCCTCGTCGGCCGCGACGTCGGCGGCGCGAAGTTTGTTGTAGCCCACCACGAAACCGGCCAGCACCGCGATGGCGAGCACCACCGCCAGGATCAACACCCAGGTCACCATGAACCGCCTCCTCCTCCGCCGCCGCCGCCACCGCCGCCGCCACCGCCCCCGCCGCTGCTCCCGCCGCTGGACGACGAGGACTGCGAAGCGGTGTAGGCGCCGATGGACGACGACAGTGCCGAGTCGAAGCTGTCGAAACTAGCACCATCAGACGACGATGACGACCAGCCGCCGTGCGACGACGACGAGTGATACCAGCCGGGCTCGGGCGGCGGCTGGCCGGTGGCGGCCTGGTATTTCGCCGCCCACAGCGCGGCGGCGCCGCCGGCGACGGCGAACGGGATGTAGGCGGTGTAGAGGTCTTTGCGGGCGGCGAAGTCGAACCGCGACTCGGCGGAATCGGTGGCCAGCATGCGGTGGAACCCGCCGACCTCCGACCACAGCTGCCGGCCCGCCGGGGTGCGGCGGATCCCCACCCCGGGCCGCCACGCCGAAGCGGAGAACAGGAAGAACACCGCGAACGGCAAGCCCCAGAGCGTAATCGGGAAGAACCAGCCGACGAAGCCGCAGACGGCCAGCACCAACGCCACGAAGTTGGCCGGGCGCAGCCACAATTCCCGACGGTGTTTGACCGTCAGGCCGCCGTCGGACGCCCAGTGCCGGACAGCCGTCGCCAAACCGGCGTTGGCGGCGCTGAGCTTGCTCCCGGCGCCGACGCTGCCGTCGGCCCTGAACACCTGGCCCGGATAGGTCAGGCCCAGGGCGGAGCCGACCGCCACACTGACCGGGTCGACGTCGGCCCAATCGCCCGCCTGCCCCACGCTCTGCACGGTCCACTTCTTCGGCCCGTCCTGGCGCAGCGACAGCAGACCACGGTCGGCGAGGTAGAACAACGTGGCGGTGAGGCCCTCGGTCGGTATCTTCTCGGTGCGGATGTACTCGCACTGCACCGGGCCGAGTCCCTTGGGCGGGGCGTACTGCAGCGGGAAGCCCGGGGACGATTCGAGGGTGCTGCGCGACCACAGCACCGCGCCCAGTCCGGCCAGCGCGGTCAGCCCGAACAGCCACACCGTCACCGGCAGCGCATTGCCCAGCACCCGATCCCAGCCCACCGACCAGGGCACCGTGGCACGGGACGGGGTGGGAACGTCGACCCCGGCGCGCAGGGTGACCGGGGTGGCCGGGGCCAGGTTCGACGCCGCCAGCCGGATGGTGTCGCCGTCGATGGTCAGGCGCTCACACGGCACACCCACACCCACGCCGACCGAGCACTGCGCCCCGGGCACCGGGCCGGGTAGCCGGACGGAGATCT
>JAULZA010000102.1:0-10665 GCA_032117575.1 Mycolicibacterium sp. | reverse complement strand
CGGCGGCTCCGCGCCCGTGGGCGAGGTGGATCGCCTGGCCCGCCGGGTCCATGAGATCGCCGGCTGGCACAGCGAGTTCTACATCGACGCCCGTGACCTGCCCGATCTGTTCGACACCCTCACCAGGCTGCCGGTCATCAGCATCGACCATCTGGGATTGAGTGCCGTAGGCCTGCCCCACCTGCTGCGCCTGGTCGAACGGGGCGCCTACGTCAAGGCGACCGGGTTCGGCCGCCTTGATGTCGACCCGGCCGCGGCGATGAACCGCATCTTGGCCGTCAATCCGCAGAGCCTGGTCTTCGGCACCGATCTGCCGTCCACCCGGGCTCCCCGGCCGTTCGTCGACGCCGATCTCAACGGGCTAGGAGAGCTCATCGGCGCGGAGCACCTCGACAACGTGGTGTGCCGAAACGCCGCCCAGCTCTACCGGACCGAGCCGTCGCGGCGGTGACCCGGTGGACAGGTGTGTGCGACGATCGGGGCCGAAAGACTGTGGCGTGTGAAGAGACTGTGGGGAATCTGATGGGTCAACGGCAGGGCGCGATCACGACGGCCTTGACAGGTCTGGCGGTGTTGGGCGCCACGCTGGCGGTGCCGGCGCAGGCATGGGCCGATCCGGCTGAGCCGCCCCCGCCGGCGCCGATCACCACCCTGCCCGTGCCGGCGCCGCCGCCTCCGCCGGTGTCCAACGACCCGATGACCCCGCGTCAGCCTCCGGTACCGGTGGCTCCGGCAGTCCCACCGGCGCCCGCAGCGGCCCCCGCCCCGGCGCCCGGCCAGCCGGCGCCACCGCCCCCGCCGCCTTCGGACGCGCCTCCCATGCTGCCTGCTGACGCCCCCGTTCCCAGGCCGTCGGTTCCCGAGGTCCCGATGCAGGCGAACAACTCAGGCGGCGGCATCCTCGGATCGATCATGGACATCTGGCGGCAGGCGCAGAACCCGTTCCTGCCCCCGGGTGCGCCGCTGGGCCCTGGCGGCGCGCCGACACCGCCGCCCGGAGCCGGTCCCGCGCCCGCGCTGCCGCCCGGATACATCTCGACCAACGCGCCCGGCTCGGAGACACCGGTGACCTCGAACGGTCCGGCCGGTCCCGACGTCAACCGTCCCGCTCTGCCGCCCGGCTACTACCCTATCGACGGCCCACCGCCGCCGTGGATCACCAATCCCGCTGTGCCCGTTCCGAATCCGTAGACTCAGCCGCTCGCTTCGCCGCGTTCTCAAACAGCGTTGAAGGCCGACGTCAACGCCGGAATGATCTGCGCCTTGCGTGACACCACACCCTTGAGCAGTGCGCGGTTGTCTTCCAGTTTGACGCCGAATGCCGTCTCGACCTTTGCGGATTGGGGGCCGACCGCAATGCCCACCGAGTCGCCGCTGAGAATGTCGGTGGCCACGAACAAGAACAGGCCGAGCCCTTTCGCTGCGCTGACCTCGCTCATCGCCGTCTCCAGCTCGCCCTGGCGGGACAGCACGTCATCGAGGTCGACCGCATTGACCTGTGCGACTTCGATTTTCGTGTCGCCCATCGAGAATTCTTTGGCGTCCAGCGAAATCAGTTCGCCGGGCGACTTCTCCAGCAGCCCGGCACCGGCTTTGAGCAAGTCGACACCGTAGCTGTCGATATCCACACCGGCGATGCCGGCCAGCTCGTGGGCGGCCGCCACGTCCTCGTCGGTGCAGGTCGGGGATTTGAACATCAAGCTGTCCGAGAGGATCGCCGACAGCATCAGCCCGGCGATGTCCGGGCTCACCGCAACGCCCTTCTCTTTATGCATCTTGTTCAAGATGGTGGCGGTGCAACCGACCGGCTCCGCCCGGTAGTAGAGCGGGCCCGCGGTTTCGAAATTCGCGATCCGGTGATGGTCGATGACCTCGGTCACCGTGACCTTCGCGATGTCGAGGGCGCTCTGCTGGAGCTCGTTGTGGTCGACCAGGATCACTTCGGAGGCTTCGGCGGACACCGACTCGACGAACCTCGGTGCCGGCACGTTGAAGGTGTCGAGCGCGAACTGCGTCTCAGCGCTGACCGGTCCGAGCCGCACCGCTTCGGCATCGGCGCCGATTTTCGCTTTCAAGCTCGCGTAGGCGATCGCCGAGCAGATCGAGTCGGTATCGGGATTCCTGTGTCCGAAAATGAGAACCGTAGCCATGCTGGCAAACATAGCGACTTCGGTGATCCCGGTAACCGGATTGGGGAATTGTCACTCAATCCGCGGACAGGGCCGTCGACCCGGTTGAGGTTCGCGCGGTGAACGTCGGAGCCCGGAAGATCTCGCAAAGCGATATCCGCGCGGCGGTGGACTTCACACGCCGAACGGCGTGAACCCGGGAGCCACCAGCGGCCACGGCTGCGTCCGCTCCAGCACCTGGGCCACGCCCAGTGCCAGGCCGTCTCGGAACCTGGGTGCCACCACCTGCAGTCCGACCGGGACGCCGGCCTGATCGAAGCCCATCGGCACCGAGACGGCCGGGTGGCCGGTGGCGTTGAGATCGGCGGTGTTGGTGGCCAGCGTCGGGTCGCCGGTGACGGCGCCGGCGTGGTCGGTCGTCGGGCCGGCGGCCGGCCAGGACTGGACGTTGACGGTCGGCAGCACCAGCACCGAGTCATTGCCGATCAGGTCGTCGATGCGGGCGCCCACCTCATGCCGGAGGCGCTGGGCGGCAATGTAATCCGCCGCGGTGACGGAATCGCCCAACCGCAGCAGGGACACCAGGCTTGCCTCCAGTTCGTCCCACCGATGGCGTTCCGGCCCGAGTCGCTGCGCGAGCTCGGCGGTGGCGATGGTCAGCCAGGCCATGAAGGTGGCGTTGTCCGACGGCGCCTCGACCCGCTCGACCGCGAGTCCGTCGGCGGCCAGGGTCGCCAGGGTGGCCTCGAAGGCCGCCTCGATCGCCGGGTCGACATCGGCGCGAAACGTCCGGCAGGCCAGCACGCGGGCCGGCCTGGCCGGCGTCAGATCGCAGGTGCCGGCCGGCACCGAGAGCCAGTCGCCGCTACCCAGACCGGTGATGATCGATGCCTGCAGCACCACGTCGGCGACGGTCGCGGCGGTGGCGCCCTGAGTGGAGAACTCGATCCAGGTGGGCAGCACGTTGCGGCCGACCGATCCGAGCGTGGGCTTCCACCCGACCAGCCCGCATGCCGATGCGGGGATTCGCACGCTGCCGCCGCCGTCGGAGGTACTGGCCAGCGGTGCGAGGCCGGCCGCGAGCGCCGCCGCCGACCCGCCGCTGGATCCGCCGGGCGAGCGCTGGGGATTCCACGGGTTGGTGGTGGCGCCGAAGAGGGTGTTCGCGGTGAAGGCGGCATGTCCGTACGCCGGGGAGTTGGTGCGCCCCACCACAATCGCACCCGCGGCCCGCAGCCTCGCCACCACGAGGTCGTCGACGAGATCGACGGCGGCGTCGCGCAGGAACGGCGAGCCCATGGTGGTGACCGAACCCTCGCAACGGGCGAGATCCTTGACCAGCAGTGGCAAGCCGGCCAGCGGCCCGATGCGCGGATGGGTGGCGGCGGCTTCGCGGGCGGCGTCGGCTTCCACGCGGATCACCGCGTTGTGGTTGTCAGCGGCGATCCGGCGCAGGCTCTCCTCGACGAGATCGAGCGGGTCGATCTGCCCGGAGCGGACCTGGCCGGCGAGTTCGTGGAGCATTCGCCGAACGGTACCGGTCAGCGGAAACGGACGTCCAAGGTTGCCAGCCCGAAGATCTTCTTGCCGTCGGACTTGGCGTTGACCAGGATCACGCCGGTGCGGGTCTCGGGGTCCAGCGACTTGACCTTGCCGCTGAACTCGATGTCGGCGCCTTCATTGGCCGGGACGACGGCGGGTGCCGACAGCCGTACCGCATAACGGGTGACTGCACCGGGGTCACCGGACCACGCCGACACGAACCCGGCGCCCAGGCCCATGGTCAGCATGCCGTGGGCGATCACATCGGGCAGGCCGGCGAGTTTGGCGATGGACTCGTCCCAGTGGATCGGGTTGGCATCGCCGGCCACGCCCGCGTAGTTGACCAGATCGCCGCGGGAGAGCCGGGTGTGGTGCACACCCAACTCGTCACCGACTTTCAGATCGTCGAAGGACGGTGTCGCCGGGGTTCGGCTGCTGCCGGAGGCGATTCGCACCTCGCCCTCGGGCCGCACCGTCTTCTGGTAGTCCGACGAGCCGACCGCCATGATGTCCATGTCGTGCATCATCATCTTCTGCACGGCTTGTTTGACCCCCGGACCGATGTCCTCGGAGGTGACACCGACGACGGTGGTGTGCAGGGTGTGCACAACCTCGCCGGCGGCGTCGGTGAAGGTGTTGGTGACGGTGATCAGATCCCGGCCGGCGATCCTGCGCACCGACGTCAGCTCGACGTCGATCTTGAGTTCGTCGCCTTCGACGATCGGCCGGTGCTGCTCGAAGACCTCTTCGGTCTGCACGTAGGTGTCGTAGCCGACGACCACCGACTCGAACATCCGGCGATTGCAGGACATGCCCGGCGTCGAGGTGAACGTCAGCGGCGCCACCAGGCCCGAATAACCGAGCTCCGCCGCGGCGTCGACATTCCAGTGCGACGGGTGATAGTCCTGCACCGCGCGGGCGTACTCGCGGACCTTCTCGCGGCCCACCAGGTAGGTGCCGTCCATCTGGTAGTAGTGGCCGACCCGGGATTCCAGGTCCGGCGCTTCGGATGCTGCAGTCATGAATTCGCCCAACTGTCCTGCCGGCGTAATCGTGGAGGCCGACCAGAGCACCCTAATGCCGGGAACGCGGCATCAGCCGCGGGCCTGCCAACGGCGGTAGGTACGGTGCGCCGCGAACGCGCCGATGATCGCGGTGACGCACCAGACGGCGACCGCCGTGTAGGCCAGCGGTGAACTGAGGTCGGAGATCGACGCACCGAGGGCGGTGTAGACGAAAGCCCGCGGAGCCGAACCGATGAGGGCACCGACTGCCATCTGCCACAGCGGCAGACCGAACGCGCCGAACGTGTAGGCGGCCATGGCGTCGGAGATTCCCGGGATGAACCGCTGGCCGACCACCGCCCACAGTCCGCGACGCTGGATCGCGGTGTCGATGCGGCCGGCCCACTGCGGCCCGATCAGCGCGCGTGCGCTTTCCCGCCCGGCGCGCCTGCCGACTGCAGCGGCGATCACCGCCGTCCCCATCGCGGAGCCCAGCGTCACGGCGGTGCCCAGCAGCGGCCCGAACAACAGTCCGCTGCCCGCGGCCAGCAGCGGACCGGGCACGAACAGCGCGGCCAGAACCGCCGACGCCGCGATGTAGGCGAGGGGGGCCACCGGGCCGGTCCTGGCGACGGTCCCGCGGACCGCCTCGATGTCGATGACGCGCTCGATGGCGACCAGATAGAACATCACCAGAAGGAAGGCGACGAACACCGCCAGCCGAAGGATGTGCGGGCGGCGGCTGACGGCCGGTGCTGCCGGGCTGTCTTCTGGGCCGTCCGGGACGCTCACCCACCGCACGCTATACCGCGGAATCTGGTGTTGCTGAGGCTGATGGTGCCGGTGAGGCGGATGCGGCACTTTCGGCGCCGGTACGGGAAGGCAAAAGTGACGATCGGCACTGCTTCGCACTATTTTCTGGGAGTGCTTTCCTCAGTAGCCGGCATCCTGTCCCGATCCGTCGCACCGCTGCTCGCGGCCGTCTCCGTTGTTTGCGCGGGCGCCTTCGCCGAACCAGCCGCCGAACCGTCCGCCGACGCACCCCGGGTGGTCGCCGCCCCGCCGATTCGGTTGGCCGACGAGTCCAATCCGCTGGCCGGGCGGCCGTTCTACGTCGATCCGATCTCCTTGGCCATGGCGGCTGCGCGGCGCAACCCGTCGAGTGCCGAACTGCAGACCATCGCCAACACCCCGACGGCCTACTGGCTCGATCAGGCCTTCCCGGCCGGCACCGTCGCCGGCACGGTGTCGCGATACGCCGGCAATGCCGCGGCCGCGGGGGCCACCCCGGTGTTCGCCATCTACGCCATTCCGCACCGCGACTGCGGGAGCTACGCGGCCGGCGGGTTCTCCACCGGCGCGGAGTACCGGCAGTGGATCGACGCCGTCGCGGCCGGACTGGGCTCGCTGCCCGCGGCGATCATCCTGGAACCCGACGCCATCGCGATGGCGGGCTGCCTGTCGCCCGAGCAGCGCGACGAACGGTTCGCGCTGATGCGCTACGCCGTGGACACCCTGACCCGGGACCCCGCCGCCGCGGTGTACATCGACGGCGGCCACTCCCGCTGGCTGAGCGCCGAGGCGCTCGCCGACGGACTGCGGGCGACCGGAATCGACAAAGCCCGCGGCTTCAGCCTGAACACCGCGAACTTCTTCACCACCGAAGAGCAGATCGGTTTCGGCGAAACGGTGTCGGGAATGGTCGGCGGTAAGCACTACGTGATCGACACCTCGCGCAACGGCGCCGGCCCGGCGGCCACCGAAGACCCGCTGCACTGGTGCAACCCCGACGGCCGCGCCCTGGGCGTGGCGCCCACCACGGCGACCGCGGGCGCCCACGTCGACGCCTACCTCTGGGTGAAGCGTCCGGGCGAGTCCGACGGCGCCTGCGGCGAGGGCGAAGCCCGCGCCGGGCAGTTCATCACCCAGTACGCCGTCGAACTGGTGCAGAACGCCGGCCGGTAAGCCGGCGTGAGCCCGATGCTCCGTCGGCACCTTGCCCGCTGCGGACCGTGACGTTCGTCAAGCGCAACCCGTCCGCGCCGCCGGGATTCTTCGCCTGTGAGGCAACAGGATTGCGGTGGCTGGCGGCGGTGCCGGGAGGTGTGCCGTGCGTCGAGGTGCTGGATCAGGACGACACCAGCCTCACCGTCCGACGCCTCACGACGACGACGCCCACGCCCGCGGCGGCCGCGCAGTTCGGCGAACGACTGGCCATTACCCACGACGGCGGCGCCGCCGGATTCGGGGCCGCACCCGATGGCTGGACAGGCCCCGGATACTTCGGGCCGCTCCAGCAGCCGCTGCCGATGAGCCTGGTTTCGCACGACAGCTGGGGCGGCTTCTACGCCGCCGAACGTCTGGAGCCGATGCTGCGGTACGCCTCGCCGAGGCTCGACGCCGACACCCGTTCGCTGCTGGATCGGGTGATCGATCGTTGCGCGGCCGGTGACTTCGACGACGACGAGCAGCCGGCCAGACTGCACGGCGATCTGTGGAGCGGAAACGTCCTCTGGACCGACTCGGGCGTCGTACTGATCGACCCCGCCGCCCACGGCGGGCACCGCGAGACCGACCTGGCCATGCTGGCGCTGTTCGGATGCCCGTACCTGGAGGACATCTACCGGGGCTATCAAAGCGTGCACCCGCTTGAACCCGGCTGGCGCGATCGCCGTCCACTGCACCAGGTGTATCCGCTGCTGGCGCACGTCGCTTTGTTCGGCGGGGAATACATCCGGCAAATGTTTGTCGCAGCACGCGCGGCATCGGTGCAGATCTGAGGAGACCGCCACGGTGCCCCCTCCGGTGCGGTAGAACGATGAAACAGGTGTCGCACGTCCGAAGGAGTCAACATGGAATCCGTCAAGGGAAAAAACGTCCTGATTACCGGCGGTGCCATGGGTTTGGGCAAGTTGTTCGCCGAGCGCGCCGTCGCCGAGGGCGCCGCTTCGGTGGTGCTGTGGGACGTCAATGAACAGGCCCTGAAGAGCACCGCCGACCAGTTGGAAGCAGCCGGTGGCAAAGTCCGTTACGAGTCGGTCGACGTCACCTCACACGAGGCGGTGACCGCGGCCGCCGCGCGGGCCCTGGCCGACACCGGCACGGTGCACGTGCTGTTCAACAACGCCGGAATCGTCCGCGGCAACTGCTACTTCTGGGAGAGCGAGCCGAAGGACTTCCTGGCGACCATGAACGTCAACTCCGTCGCTCCGATGGTGGTGGCCAGGGAGTTCCTGCCGTCGATGATCAAGTCCGGCACCGACTGCCGCCTGGTCAACATCGCGTCCTCAGCCGGCCTGAACGCCATCCCGCGGATGGCGGCGTACGTCGGCTCCAAGTGGGCGGCGGTGGGCTTCTCCGATTCGGTGCGCCTGGAGCTTGAGCAAGCCGGCTATGACCGGGTCAAGGTCACCACCGTCTGCCCCACCTACATCAACACCGGCATGTTCGACGGCGCCAAGGGCATCCTGTTCACCCCGATGCTCGAAGCAAAGGACGTGGTCGAGCAGTCCTGGGCGGCGATGCTGACCGGCGAGCCGTTCGTCATCATGCCGTGGACCTCGAAGCTGACGAAGCTGATGGGCGGTGTGCTGCCCGTCAAGTTGCGCGACATCTACATGCGTCGCGCCGGGGTGTACAACTCCATGGACGAGTTCAGCGGCCACTAACGGCAGACGGCACCGGTTCTGCGGCAGGATGTGATGGTGTCCGGATCTCTGCTGCCACCCCTGGAATCGTTGCGTGGAGCGCTGGGGCAGGTACGGATACCGCTGCCGGTGGCCGGTGCGGACGCCGCCCGCGGCCTGACCGGCAGCTTCACCAACCAGCTCGACGACTACATCCTGCCGCGGTTGCGGGACGCCGACGCGCCGTTGCTGGCCGTGGTCGGCGGCTCCACCGGCAGCGGTAAGTCGACCCTGGTCAACAGGCTCGTCGGCCGGCCGGTGACCACCCCGGGCGTGCTGCGCCCGACCACCCGGCACCCCGTCCTGGCGTGCAACCCGGTGGACGCCGACTGGTTCGCCTCCGACCACATCCTGCCGCGGCTGCCCCGCATCACCGGCGGGGCTTCGCTCGGCGGGGTTGACGACGTTTTCGGCCTGCGGCTGGTTGACGTCGACGAGGTGCCCGCCGGTGTGGGTCTGCTCGACGCCCCCGACCTCGACTCGGTCTCCCAGACCAACCGGGAGATGGCGGGCATGCTGATGTCGGCCGCGGACCTGTGGTTCTTCGTGACCACCGCGTCGCGGTACGCCGACGCCGTCCCGTGGGCGGCGCTGCGGGCGGCGGTCGATCGCAACGCGGCGGTGGTGATCGTGCTCAACCGGGTTCCGGCCGAGGCGATGGCCGAGGTGACCGCCCACCTGCGGGAGCTGCTGGCGCAGGAGCGCCTGGGCGGCGCGCCGCTGTTCGTGATTCCGGAGTCGCCACTGGTCGACGGCATGCTGCCGGCTGACCGCACGGCGGATCTGCAGGCGTGGCTGAACCATCTGGTGGCCGACGCGGCTATGCGCGCCGCGGTGGCGCGGCGCACCATGGACGGCGCCGTCGGGCAGATCGTCGCCGACATGCCCGCCATCGCCGATGCCGTCGGCCAACAGCTCAACACGGCCAGCCGGCTGCGGGAGTCGGTGGACCAGTCCTACGCCCGGGCGGTGGCCGAGTTGGAGTCCGCCGCCTCCGACGGCTCGCTGATGCGGGGCGAGGTGCTGGCCCGCTGGCAGGAATTCGTGGGTACCGGACAGCTGCTCAAACGGCTTGAAGAAGGCGTCGGCCGGCTGCGGGACAAGATCAGCGCGGCCGTCCGCGGCGAGCCCACCCCGCCTGAGCGGGTCGCCGAGGCCATCGAATCCGGGCTGGCCAGCCTGCTCGTCGACTCGGCCAACGAGGCGTCACGGCGCGCCGAACTCACCTGGCGCCAGGATGACGCGGGCCGTGCACTGCTCGGCGGCTCGGACCTGGCGCGGGCGTCCGCCGACCTTCCCGACCGGGCCGCGGCTCTGGTTCGGTCCTGGCAGGACGACCTGCTGGAGATGATCCGCACCGAAGGCGCCGACAAGCGCCAGACCGCGCGGGCAATGGCCTACGGCCTCAATGCGGTGACCCTGGCGTTGATGGTGGTGGTGTTCTCAGCGACCGGGGGACTGACCGGCACCGAGATCGGCATCGCCGGCGCGTCCACCGTGCTGGCGCAGAAACTGCTCGAAGCCGTCTTCGGCGAGGACGGTGTGCGCCGCATGTCGAAAATCGCGATGAGCAAACTCAACGACCGCGTCGAAGGACTGATGGACGAGGAGAAGAGCCGCTTCCTGTCCCGCCTGGACGCCCTGGAACTCGACCCGGAGTTGCCGGCTCGGCTACAGGCGGCCACCCACCAGGTGCAGCTGGCCCGGCACGGCGAGGACGCCGAGGCCATGCTGCCCGCCAGCCCCCCGGCCCCCGGCGAGCACGGCGCGCCCCGGCGGAAATGGCGGGATTCGCTGCGCGATTGGTGGAACGGCTGATGATGAAAGACCTTCTGGCGCGGCTTAATCCGCTGCGCACCGAGGCACCGTCCCCGGTCGATGGGGCGGCCCTGGACCGTCGCCTGGACGGCCTGGCCCAGGCGGCCGACATCGGTGAGGGCCGGCTGCCCGCCCCGGCCATCGGCCAGGCCCGCACGGTGGCCGATCGGGCGCAGGCGCGCCGCGGGCTCTCCGAGCAGCTCACCGTGGTGGCGTTCGCCGGCTCCACCGGCGCCGGCAAGAGCACCCTGTTCAACTCGATCGTCGGGGAAGAGGTGGCCAAGGCCGGCGTGCTGCGGCCCACCACGTCCGAACCGCTGGCCGCGATCTGGCAGGAGACCCCCGAGACCATCGCGCTACTGGAATGGCTGGGCGTCACCCGCTGGCACGTGGCGCACGGCGGCGCGGAGTCGCTGACCGACCTGGTGCTCATCGACCTGCCCGACCACGACTCCACCCAGGCCGCGCACCGCGCGCACGTCGACC
>JAULZA010000101.1:0-10862 GCA_032117575.1 Mycolicibacterium sp. | reverse complement strand
ATCCACAGCGAGGAGATTGACCTTCAGCGTTTCCGACCACTCGGAGATGCTGGTGTCCCCTGCACCCGCAAGAGGTTGAACGGCGGCGTTGTGGATTACGGCCTTGAGTTCGTGCTCGTGAGACAGCTGTTGCCCAAGGGTGGCAACCCTCTCGGGTTCTCCTAGGTCGAGGAGGAAGCCGATGTCGGCCGCCGGAACGCCAACCCGGTCAATGCCGATCGCGACATATCCGTCGGCCCGCATGCGATCACACAGGGCTACGCCGATTCCGCCCGCTGCGCCGGTGATGACCACCGCGGGCCGCCTCATTCTGCCGACCTGATCGCCGAATCCAGATCTAGATTCCGGGAGCGGTGTTCGGAGTAATCGATCCTGGACCCGGGTTGGCGTTCCGCCTCGTTGGGCGCGTGACGTCCGGGGTGATACAGGAGCCTGAGCAAACTTGCTGAACTGTCATCCCGTTCGTTAAACCCCTCCCAAGCCCCCAGGAATTGGGCCGTTCTGAAGTAGGGGATGTCGAACATATTTCCGCGGAGCCTGCCGGATTTCAATGCACTGGCGTAGTCACAGCCGATATTGGCCAGCGCCAAGCCGACCGCCTTCGATATCGACATCGTGGATCCCTCAGTTATCCGTGAGAGTGCCTTTGCTTCCCGTCGGTATCGGTTGCGGATTTTCGGCCATTCCTCCTCATGGATGTGAACGACTGGAGCGTCCGCTACATAAGCGACCTTCCAGCCCGTGGCCATCGCTTTTACCGCAAAATCAAGATCCTCCAGAGCCGGTAGGCGTTCGTCATAGGCCGACCCCTGCCAGACTGATCTGAGCACTGCGGCATTCCCATTATGACTGAATGGATGCCCCTGATCCGGAATGTTATCGATCGGAAACCAACTCAACATCAGCCGCGATTCCGCGTATTTCGTCCGCTCGTCTCCGATCTGACGCCCGTAGGCAATTCCGATGTTGCTGGTTCTGAATGCGTTCACCATGTGTTCGACAAAGGTGTCGTAAACAGGGTAAACGTGTGCCGACACGATTAAAAGGATGTCACCGGTGGCGGCGGCGCAACCGATGTTCAGGGCCCGGCCATAGGTGAATTCACTCTTGCGAATGGTTACAACTCTGGCGCCGGCCGCTCTCGCGATTCCTACTGTATTGTCCGTTGACTCGGAATCAATCAGCACTATTTCTGATACCCGGAAAGTTTGCTTTTCCAGTCCCTCAAACAACCGCTGGATGTACCGTTCCTCGTTGTAGGTTCGGACGACCACGGAAACCGTTGGGGCGGAATCGGTCATGACAGTTCCTCCAGCCGATGGCGTTCTGGGCGTCAAGGACACGATATTGCACTTTCTGACTTATCGCTGGCTGGAACGTGTTTTTTCGGACTACCGATACCGGGTGCACCTAGATGGAGCCGCCGGTCTGGTTGGTGTGCGTCGGGCTGGATGGAGCCGCCGGGCTGGTTGGTGTGCGTCGGGCTGGTTGGTGTGCGTCGCTTCGAGTGCAACGATCGCCCACCTGCACACGTCAGCCGTTAAGGCTTCAGTCGGGAGATCTCGGCCAAACGAACCGCTCAACCGAGTTGAGCCACGTTTCGCTGTCCTTTTCGAAAGCGAGCTCTTTGAATCGACGACCCAGGTCTTCGAACGCTTTCCGAGCTTGTTCGCCACGGCCATAAGGCGCGCTGCTACGAAGTGAGTCTTGAAGGCGCTCCTCATTCAAGGGCGTCGCCAGAAGCTCACCAATCCGCCTCACGATTGTTTCTGGGTTTCGGCTCAACTCATCCGTGGTTGCAAACACGGGCTTGATTCCAAGCAAGATAAATAGGCGGCGAAATCCTGCGTCCTCGGCAATCAAAGTGTCGACCTGCCGGAGCGCCTCTGCCACCAACTGTTGAATTTCCTGGTGCGCGTAGGAGGAAGGCGTGGTGGTTTGTCGGTCGGAGAAGTCCCAGCGGCCGCTCTCCAGGGCAGCTCTGAGCGAGCCGAACTGAGAAGCGGCGTCGGGTCGATACAAATGGATAAAAGTCGCATTCTCGAAAAGAGTTGCCCCAACACTATTGCGCAGGAATCGTTCGAATTGCCCAAACTGCAGCTTCGTGGCAAACACGCCATTTTGCGCACGTCGGAGCCGCAAAAATTCCACATATTCGGGAAGTGTCTCTTCGCTGAGAGGCTGTTCGCTCAAGCCCCATCGTGCGGCAAGTCGCCTTGCATAGTTGGGGTTGAAATACTCATGCGGGACACCCACGCCTGCAGCAGCAAGGTGCCTGGCGAGTTCATAGCTGCCGGTCCGCGGCGCTGCGCAAATGATCAACGTTCGAGGAGCTGGCTCTGCGAGCTCGCAATCGAATTCGGGGCCGATCAAATCCACGACGTCGGGACGATTGGAGGCCATGCTGTCACCGCCGCGAGGGGCAAAACATTGTTGGGGTGGGTTTCACTTCCCGGAACCTCTCACGTTTTATTGTCCCGGCGGACGAAGGACGGCTGGGGAAACTTCATCTCATAGTTCTCCCGAGGTGAACGATACAAGCCGTTCCCTTCAACGATGAGTGAAACCGCTCCTTGCGGGCCCGGCGTTATCGGATCTGGCCGGGGACGCCTTTCACTAACACCACCCGAATCGAGTAGTGGACGGTGCTGGCGGGTGTCGACGGCGGCGGACTATCGCGGCAGGCCGAGAAGCCGCTCGCCGGCCATGGTGAGCAGGATCTGCTCGGTCCCGCCGGCGATCGACAGGCAGCGGGTGTTCAGGAAGCTTTGCACGGCGTCGTTGTTGACGCTCCCGGCTCCGGATGAGAGTTCCATGCGGAACTCTTCCAGCCCCTGGCGATAGCGAACGCCGATCAGTTTGCGCGCGCTGGCTTCGGCGCTGGTGTCCTGACCGTCAACGGCCAGCTGTGCGATCCGCTGGTCCAGCAGTGCGCCGACCTGTGCGGCCAACAACAGCTGACCCAGCCGATCGGTTATCGCCGGATCCAGCGGCATCTCGGCGAGCCCGCGCAGCATCTGCTCCATCGGGTTACCCAGCGCGGTGCCGTGCGCCATGGCGACCCGCTCACTGGCCAGGGTGCTGCGGGCCAGCCGCCAGCCGTCGTTGACGGCGCCGACCACCATCCCGTCAGGGACGAAGACGTCGTCGAAGAACACCTCGTTGAACAGCTCGTCGCCGGTGATCTCCCGCAGCGGCCGGATCACGACGCCGGGCGCCCGCATGTCCACGAGGAAATAGGTGATGCCCTTGTGTTTCGGGGCGTCGGGATCGGTGCGGGCCAGGCAGACTCCCCAGTCGGCCCGGTGCGCGGCCGACGTCCACACCTTCTGGCCGTTGAGCTTCCAGCCGCCCTCGGCCCGAATCGCTTTGGTGCGCAACGCCGCCAGATCGGAGCCGGCCTCGGGTTCGCTGAACAGCTGGCACCAGAAGATGTCGCCACGCAGGGTGGCCGGCACGAAGCGGTCGATCTGCTCGGGTGTGCCGGCCTGGAGAATGGTCGGCACCGCCCACCATCCGATGACCAGGTCGGGGCGCGCCACACCGGCGGCGGTCAGTTCGGCGTCGATGAGAAGTTGCTCGGCCGGTGAGGCGTCGCGGCCGTAGGGCTTGGGCCAGTGCGGCGCCAGCAGACCGGAGTCGGCCAGCGCCGTCTGCCTTTTGTCCGCGGGCAACGCCGCGACTTCGGTGACGGCCGCGCTGATCTCCGCGCGCAGGTGAGCCACCGAATCAAGATCGATGTGCAGATCGCGGCGCAGACCACCGACGGTCAACTCCGCCACTCGGCGCAACCATCGTGACCGACCGCCGAGGAACGCTGCGATTCCAAAGGCGCGCCGCAGGTAGAGGTGGGCGTCGTGCTCCCAGGTGATGCCGATACCGCCGAGCACCTGGATGCAGTCCTTGGCGTTGGCGGTAGCGGCGTCGATACCGGCTGCTGCGGCGACGGCGGCCGCGATGGACAACTGGGTGTCGTCATCCCCGGCGGCAGCTGCGGCTGCGTCGCTGGCTGCGACCGCGATCTGCTGCGAGCGCAGCAGCATCTCCGCGCAGAGATGCTTGACGGCCTGGAAACTGCCGATCGGCTTGCCGAACTGCTCACGCACTTTGGCGTAGTCGGCGGCGGTGTCGAGCGCCCAGCGCGCCACACCGGCGGCCTCTGCGGCCAGCACGGTCGCGACCAGATCGTCGTAGCGGCCGCGCGTGACGGGCAGTCGGGTTGACGGTGCGTCGCGCAGCGTGACCCTGGCCAGCGGCCGGGAGAAGTCCGTGGCGGCGAGGGGCTGCACAGTGACGCCGTCGGCGGTGGCGTCGACGAGCACGACCTGCTCACCGAGCGGAAGCAGCAGCACACCGGATCCGTCAGCGCCCAGCACGAATTCGGCCGAACCCGACACACCGGCTGAACTCTCGGTCAGATCAGCGGCCAGGGCCATCCCGGCGGTGATTTCTCCGGAGGACAGTGATTGCAGCACAACAGGATCGGTGACCAACAGGGTGGCCAGAGCGGTACTGGCGACCGGCCCGGGAACCAGCGCGCGGGCCGCCTCCTCCAGCATCGCGCACAGGTCCTCGATGGATCCGCCCGCTCCGCCGGCCGCCTCGTCGACGGCCACACCGAAGAGCCCCAGGTCTGCCACGGAGTCGTACACCCTGCGCCAGGCGTCGGGCTTGCCCTGTTCGACGTCGCGGACCGCGGCGGGGGCGCCGGCAGCGGCCGCCCAGCTACGAACGAGATCGCGTGCGGCGAATCGTTCATCGGCGATGGAGGCGGCCACTTGCGCTCCTTCACGTCGGCTTTTTCCATGAGCTTGCACATACCCAGGCTCACTAGAACGTGTTCTAATAGTGCCAGCGATGAACAGTCAAGTCGACAGCAGCCGCACCGGCAACACCGGGTCCCAACCCCGAGAGGTGGTGCCGGTGTCCGTGCTCGCCGAGTCGGAGTTGGGTTCCGAAGCCCAACGGGAGCGGCGGAAGCGGATCCTCGACGCCACGCTGGCGATCGCCTCCAAGGGTGGCTACGAAGCCGTGCAGATGCGGGCCGTCGCTGACCGTGCCGATGTCGCGGTGGGAACGCTCTACCGGTACTTCCCGTCCAAGGTCCACTTGTTGGTCTCGGCACTGGGCCGGGAATTCGAACGCATCGACGCCAAGACCGACCGCACCACGGTCTCCGGTGGAACGCCCTACCAACGGCTCAATGTCATGGTGAGCAAGCTCAATCGCGCGATGCAACGCAACCCGCTGCTGACCGAGGCGATGACACGGGCCTACGTGTTCGCCGACGCCTCGGCGGCCGGCGAGGTGGACCACGTCGAGAAGATCATCGACAGCATGTTCGCCCGGGCCATGAGCGATGGTGAGCCCACAGAGGACCAGTACCACATCGCCCGAGTGATCTCGGATGTGTGGTTGTCCAACCTATTGGCCTGGCTGACCCGGCGCGCATCGGCCAACGACGTCAGTAAGCGACTCGACCTGGCCGTCCGACTGCTCCTCGGGGACGACGAGCGCTCCTGAGCCCTGAATTGGCCCGGGATTGCCCGAAGCCGGACTGACCACGTCCCGTATTATTGGAAACGGTTTTCGTTTTCGGCAGAGGGGCTTCGATGCGACGGGCTGGCAGGGCACGGATGTCGACATTGCGTGCAATCACGATCGCCGCAGTGGTGAGTGCCGCGAGCCTCAGCGGCTGCTCCGCCGACTCCCAACGGGACGCCGGGCGAACCGGTCCGCCCGCTGTGGTGGCCTCCACCGACGTCTGGGGCAGCGTCGCGCGGGCCGTCGCCGGCGACGACGCCAACGTCTCCTCGATCATCACCAGCGCATCGGCCGACCCGCATTCCTTCGACGCCAGCCCTTCGGATGCCGCGGCGATCTCAGACGCCTCGATCGTGGTGTTCAACGGCGGCGGTTACGACCCCTGGGTTCAGGCGGTGCTGGACAACCATCCCGGGGTCACCGCCATCGACGCGTACAGCCTGCTCGACGCCGCGGCGGTGGGAGAGCCGCAGCCCGCCAACGAACACGTCTTCTACGACCTCGGCACCGCCGGGGCGGTGGCGAGCGAACTCGCGACCCGGCTCTCCGAAGCCGATCCCGGCAAAGCCGCCGAGTACCGTTCCCGCGCTGAGGAATTCGCCAAGCAAGCCGACGCCATCCGGGCAACTGAACGGGCGCTCGCCGCCCAGCACCCAGGCGCGGCCGTCGTCGCCACCGAACCGGTGGCTCACTACCTGGTGCGCGCCGCCGGACTCACCGACAAGACTCCGCCGGGATACACCGACGCTATCGAGCAGGACACCGATCCGGCCCCGGTGGATGTCGCCGCGGTACTCGATCTGATCGCCGCGCGCGATGTCGCGGTGTTGTTGTTCAACGAACAAACCGTCACCGAGGCCACCCGGCAGGTGCGCCAGGCCGCCGAGCAGGCCGGTGTTCCGGTTGTGCCGGTCAGCGAGACGCTGCCGGCCGGAACCGACTATCTGACGTGGCAGCGCGACACCGTGAAACGACTGGCGGCCGCGCTGGGCGAACGACGGTAATGGCCGGCGCTGCCGACGTCGTCTCACTGGCCGGCGCTGCCGACGTCGTCTCACTCACCGGCGCCCGCCTCGCCTTCGGGGACCGCGTGCTCTGGGACCACCTTGATCTGACTGTGACAGCCGGCGAATTCATTGCAGTCCTCGGACCCAACGGCACCGGGAAGACCTCGCTGCTGAAGGTTCTGCTCGGCCAGCTGCCGCTCAGCGCGGGCACCGTCGACGTCGACGGTGAGCCGGTCGCGGCGGGCAGCAACCGGATCGGCTACGTCCCCCAGCATCGCGGCGTCGACCGGGGCCTGGCCTTGCGGGGACGGGATCTCGTAGAGCTCGGCGTCGATGGGCACCGCTGGGGTGTGGCGCCGATGCGGCGGGCCGATCGTGCCGCCCGGCGGGCCGCGGTGGACGGCGCCCTGGCCCAGGTCCATGCGCAGGAGTTGGCACACGTTCCGGTCGGCGTGATGTCCGGCGGGGAATTGCAGCGGGTCCGGATCGCCCAGGCACTGGCCACCGACCCGGTGCTGCTGCTGTGCGACGAGCCGCTGCTCAACCTCGACCCCGGCAACGCCCGCCTGGTGGCCGGGTTGATCGACCAACGCCGCCGGTCGGGTACGGCCGTGCTGTTCGTGACCCACGAGGTCAACCCGGTGCTGCCCTACGTCGACCGGGTGCTGTATCTGGTCGACGGCCGGTTTCGCATCGGCACGGTTGCCGACGTGATGACGTCGGAGACGCTGTCGGAGTTGTACCGCGCCGACATTCAAGTCGTCCAAGTGGGCGGACGCTATGTCGTCGTCGGCGAGCACCTCGACCATTCCGGGCACACCCATGGGCACACCCATGAATGACCGACTCAGCGACCTGCTGCACACCATGTTCGCGTTCGATGTCACCGCCGACCTGCTCGGCCGCGACTTCGTTCAGCAGGCGCTGGTGGCCGCGGCGATCCTGGCGTTGGTTGCCGGGCTGATCGGGCCCTTCATCGTGATGCGGCAGATGTCGTTCGCCGTGCACGGTTCCAGCGAGTTGTCGCTGACCGGGGCGGCGTTCGCCTTACTCACCGGGCTCAACGTGGGCCTCGGCGCGTTGGTCGGAAGTGTTATGGCGGCAATACTTTTCGGATTGCTGGGTCAGCGAGCCCGGGAGCGCGACTCGGCAATCGGCGTGGTGATGGCCTTCGGCCTTGGCCTGGCGGTGCTGTTCATCCATCTCTATCCCGGCCGGGCCGGAACCAGCTTCGCCCTCCTCACCGGGCAGATCGTCGGGGTGGGCTACTCCGGGCTGCTGTTGCTGAGCGTTGTCGCCGTGGTCGTCGTCGCCGTGCTGGCGGCCAGCTACCGTCCGCTGCTGTTCGCCACCGCCGACTCCGAAGTGGCGGCGGCCCGCGGGGTGCCGGTGCGGGCACTGGGCATCGTGTTCGCCGCCCTGGTGGGCATCGTCGCCGCCCAGGGCGTCCAGATCGTCGGTGCGCTGCTGGTGATGTCGCTGCTCATCACCCCGGCCGCTGCGGCTGCGCGGGTGTTCAGGTCTCCACCGGCAACCATCCTCGCCTCGGTGGTGTTCGCCGAACTCTCTGCGGTCGGCGGGCTGGTGCTGTCGCTGGCCCCGGGCGTACCGGTATCAGTGTTCGTCACCACCATCTCCTTCGTCATCTACCTGGTGTGCTGGGCGATCAGCCAGAGGCATTCGGCCTACTCTTAGAACTGTGCCGTCCGTCGATCTCAACGCCGACCTCGCCGAGGGTTTCGGCGTGTGGGAACTCGGCGATGACGCCGCCATGCTCGACATCGTCACCAGCGCGAATCTGGCCTGCGGCTTCCACGCGGGCAACCCGGTGGGCCTGGCCAACACCTGCCGCGGCGCCGCGGAGCGCGGGGTGCGGATCGGCGCGCAGGTGGGCTACTTCGATCTGGCCGGATTCGGGCGGCGCCGCATCGACGTCGAGCCGGCCGAGCTGACAGCCGACGTGATCTACCAGATCGGTGCGCTGCAGGCCCTGGCACGCGCCGCCGGGTCCAGCCTCCGCTATGTGAAACCCCATGGGGCGCTGTACAACACCATCGTCGAGCACCGCGATCAGGCTCGCGCGGTGGCCGAGGCGGTACGGGCCGTTGACGCAGGACTGCCGGTACTGGGCCTGTCCGGCTCGGTGTTCTTCGAGGAGGCCCGGCGGCTGGGGCTGCGGACGGTCGCAGAGGCCTTCGCCGATCGCGCCTACCGGCCCGACGGGCAGCTACTGCCCCGCAGTGAGCAGGGGGCGGTATTGCACGACCCCGAGGTGATCGCGAATCGGGTGCTGCTGATGGTCGACAGCGGACGCGTCGCCGCGGCGGACGGGACGGTCATCGAGGTCGAGGTGGAATCGGTCTGTGTACATGGCGATTCACCCGGAGCAGTGGGTATTGCCACCGCCGTCCGGGACCGACTGTTGGCCGCCGGAGTAGACCTGGTGGCATTCGCCTGATGCGACTCAAGCTCGGGCGGCCCGATGTCAGCCGCTACCGCGCGCGTTTCGACGTGCCGGCTGCCGGGTCTGGCTCGGCGTTGACGGTCACCTGGCTGGGGGTGTCGACTGTACTGGTCGACGACGGCGCCGCCGCAGTTCTGACGGACGGCTTCTTCTCCCGGCCTGGATTGGCCAGTGTCGGACTTCGCAGGATCAGTCCGTCACCGTCCCGCATCGACGCCGCACTGGATCGAGCCGGCATCCGGGAATTGCTGGCGGTGCTGCCGGTGCATACTCACTATGACCACGCGCTGGACAGCGCGCTGGTAGCCGAGCGCACCGGCGCGCGCATCGTCGGCGGCGAGTCGGCGGCCAATATCGCTCGTGGCCAGGGGCTTTCGGAGCAACAGATTGTGGTTGCGCAGCCCGGTACCGAGTTTGAGCTGGGTCCCTTCGCCGTGACACTGATTGAGTCGCACCATTGCCCGCCGGATCGTTTCTCCGGTGCGATCACCAAGCCGGTGGTCCCGCCGGCGAGAGCGTCGGCCTACCGGTGCGGCGAGGCGTGGTCGACGCTGATCAGACACCGTCCCACCGGCCGACGGATGTTGATCCAGGGCAGTGCGGGATTCGCGGCGGGGGCGCTAGCCGGCCGGCAGGCCGAAGTCGTCTACCTCGGGGTGGGTCAACTCGGCGTTCAGCCGGATCTCTATATCCGCCAGTACTGGAACGAGACCGTGCGGGCCGTCGGGGCGCGCCGGGTGGTGCTGATCCACTGGGACGACTTCTTCCACCCGCTCACCGCTGAGCCGCGGGCGCTGCCCTACGCGGGCGACGATCTCGACGTCACCATGCGGGTGCTCGCCGCGTTGGCTGAGCGCGATCGCGTGGCATTGCATCTGCCAACGCTGTGGCAGCGCGGGGATCCTTGGAGCTGACGGGTCCCGGAGCCCCCGGCCCGTAACACAAATGGACGTTCAGGATGATTTTCACCGTAAAGTTGGGGCCATGACTGACCCCAATGAAGGCTCCCGTCGGTTCTCGCGGCGCAGATTGCTCGGTGGCATCACATTGGCCGGTGGCGCCGCGGCAGTGTCGGCTGCGTGCGGCAAGGGTGGCACCAGCGGAACAGTGACGGAGAACGCGCCGGCTCCCGCCGGCGAGGCCGCGGCGAGCACGGTCGCGGTCCCCGCCCAAGCTGTGCCCGCGGCAACCACTAACGCCGCGGCCCGCACGAAGTACCTGATCGACGTCTTCGAGACCAATTTCGGCGAGCAGATGCGCGCGCAGCCGAAAGCATGGACGGGCAAGTTCCGCAAGATGTCCGCCGGCGCATTCCCCTTCTACCGCGGCAGCGCTGCCGTCTACTACACCGATCTGGCCGGCGAGGCCCCCGACCCGTTCGTCACCAAGGAGTCCAGCCGCGTCTGGATCCAGGGGGACCTGCACGCCGACAACTTCGGCACCTATCTCGACTCCGACGGCCGGTTGATCTTCGATGTCAACGACTTTGACGAAGCCTACGTCGGCCCCTACACCTGGGACGTTCGTCGGCTGGCCGCCAGCATGGCGCTGATCGGCTATGACAAGAGCCTTTCCGATGAGCAGATCAAGCAACTGATGACCGACCTGGTCGACAGCTATACCGCTCAGGTGAAACGGTTCGCCGACGGACAGGACAACAAGTCGTTCGCGCTCACCCTCGACAACGCCAAGGGCGTGGTGCTCGACGTGCTGCGTGCAGCCCGTGAGCAGACCCGCGCAGCACTGCTCGATGAACTCACCGTCGTCGCCGACGGCGATCGAAAATTCAAGCGCAACAAGATCAATTCCGATGTGAACGACGAGATTCGTGGCGCTCTCGAAGCCGC
>JAULZA010000100.1:0-15984 GCA_032117575.1 Mycolicibacterium sp. | reverse complement strand
CACTCACGACCGGTGAGTGCTAGGTCGGGACGGTGAGACTTCAAGCCCTGACAGCTGAAGTCGTCCGTCGCGGGCACTGCGTCCGACCGCCGTGTCTAATGGGGTGCCCCGTTACCGGGCACCCCGTATGTCACCCCTAAATCGGAGGATTCACACCGCAATGTCCAAGATTATTGCGTACGACGAAGAGGCTCGCCGCGGCCTCGAGCGGGGCCTCAACGCCCTCGCCGACGCGGTCAAGGTCACCCTCGGCCCCAAGGGCCGCAACGTCGTCCTGGAGAAGAAGTGGGGCGCCCCCACGATCACCAATGACGGCGTTTCCATCGCCAAGGAGATCGAGCTCGAGGACCCGTACGAGAAGATCGGCGCCGAGCTGGTCAAGGAAGTCGCCAAGAAGACCGACGACGTCGCCGGCGACGGAACCACCACCGCCACAGTGCTGGCCCAGGCCCTGGTTCGCGAAGGCCTGCGCAACGTCGCGGCCGGTGCCAACCCGCTCGGTCTGAAGCGCGGCATCGAGAAGGCCGTCGAGAAGATCACCGAGACGCTGCTCAAGTCGGCCAAGGAGGTCGAGACCAAGGAGCAGATCGCTGCCACCGCCGGTATCTCCGCCGGTGACCAGACCATCGGCGACCTGATCGCCGAGGCCATGGACAAGGTCGGCAACGAGGGCGTCATCACCGTCGAGGAGTCCAACACCTTCGGGCTGCAGCTTGAGCTCACCGAGGGCATGCGCTTCGATAAGGGCTACATCTCGGGCTACTTCGTGACCGACGCCGAGCGTCAGGAAGCCATCCTCGAGGATCCTTACATCCTGCTGGTCAGCTCCAAGATCTCGACCGTCAAGGATCTGCTTCCCTTGCTGGAGAAGGTCATTCAGTCGGGCAAGCCGCTGCTGATCATTGCCGAGGACGTCGAGGGCGAGGCCCTGAGCACCCTCGTGGTCAACAAGATCCGCGGCACCTTCAAGTCTGTCGCCGTCAAGGCCCCGGGCTTCGGCGACCGCCGCAAGGCGATGCTGCAGGACATGGCCATCCTCACCGGTGGCCAGGTCATCAGCGAAGAGGTCGGCCTGTCCCTGGAGACCGCCGACGTGTCGCTGCTCGGCCAGGCCCGCAAGATCGTCGTCACCAAGGACGAGACCACCATCGTCGAGGGCTCCGGTGACTCGGAGGCCATCGCCGGCCGGGTCGCCCAGATCCGCAGCGAGATCGAGAACAGCGACTCCGACTACGACCGCGAGAAGCTGCAGGAGCGCCTGGCCAAGCTGGCCGGCGGTGTTGCGGTGATCAAGGCCGGCGCCGCCACCGAGGTGGAGCTCAAGGAGCGCAAGCACCGCATCGAAGATGCCGTGCGCAACGCCAAGGCCGCCGTGGAGGAGGGCATCGTCGCCGGTGGCGGCGTGGCTCTGCTGCAGTCGGCCCCGGCGCTTGACGAGCTGCACCTCACCGGTGACGAGGCCACCGGTGCCAACATCGTGCGCGTGGCGCTCGAGGCTCCGCTGAAGCAGATCGCCTTCAACGCGGGCCTGGAGCCCGGCGTGGTGGCCGAGAAGGTTCGCAACTCGCCTACCGGAACCGGCCTCAACGCCGCGACCAACGAGTACGAGGACCTGCTCAAGGCCGGCGTCGCCGACCCGGTCAAGGTCACCCGCTCGGCGCTGCAGAACGCGGCGTCCATCGCGGCGCTGTTCCTCACCACCGAGGCCGTCGTCGCCGACAAGCCGGAGAAGGCGTCCGCACCCGCGGGCGACCCGACCGGTGGCATGGGCGGCATGGACTTCTAAGTCCTCACAACGAAAAAGCCCGGCTCGCTTTCGCGAGCCGGGCTTTTTCGTCGACGTCGAGCATTCGTCTGCGCAGCTGGTTTGGCCCTATTCGGTTGCTGAGTTGGATGTTTCGACGTGCAGTTGCGCTGACCGTGACACCGGCGATGGAGAGTCCCCCGCCGTTGACGAGATCAACGGTGCTAACCGTTCGGCGGACCGTTGTGCCCGCGGTGAGGTCGAGACCACGGCCAGAGTGGCGATGACCAGGCCCAGCGCGAGGGTGAACAACCACAGCGGATCGGCCGACTCGGCGAAGTCACCGTCAGGGGGTGATAACGCGCCGGCGGCCAGCACCCCGCTGAACGCAACACCGAGGCTGATGCCGAGTTGCTTACTGGTGTTGGCGATCCCCGCGGCTGCACCGGCTCGGTCCCGCGGCATACCGCTCACCGCGGCGTAGTTGACCGGCACCGAGACCATGCCGAAGGTGATGCCGACGGCGATAAAGATCAGCATCAGTAGCCACCGGGGTGCGGTCGGCTCCAGAAAGGCCAGCATCATCGACGCCACGGCGGTCATCAGCCCGGCGATGAGCAGCGACGGCCGGTTGCCGAACCGGCCGACCAGGCGGCCCGACATCGGCGAGACCACCAGGACGGCGACCCCCACCGGCAGCATCAGCAGACCCGCGTGCACGGCCGGGTAACCGCGCCAGCCCTGCAGGTAAATCGACATCATGAACAGGAACGCTCCCCAGACGATGAAGACGCTCAGGGCGGTCGCCGTCGCGGCGGCGAACGGAATGGAACGGAAATAACGCAGGTCGATGAACGGTTCTGGGTGCCGCGACTCGTATCGCAGGAACCCCGCGAACGCCAGGACCGCAGCAACCGCCGTGAGGATGATCCACGGATGTGTCCAGCCGCGGCCCGGGCTCTCGATCAGGACGAACACCAAGCCGATCAGGCTACCTGCGGCCAGCAATTGCCCGATCGGATCAAGCCCGCGAATCGTCGCCGCTCTGCTCTCCGGCACCAGCACCCCGCACGCGGCGATGGCCACCACACCGATCGGGAGATTGATCCAGAACACCGCGCGCCAGCCGAGCAGGTCGATGAGCATTCCTCCGACGACGGGCCCCAATGCCAGCGCGGCGCCGAATACCGCTCCCCAGATGCCGATCGCGCGGGCGCGCTCCACGGGTGCGACGAAGACCTGGGTGATAATCGCCAGGGCGACCGAATTCATCATCGAGGCGCCGACCGCCTGTACCAACCGCGCGGCGATAAGAACGTTGATGGTGGGGGCCAGGGCGCAGAGCAACGAGCCGAGCAGGAAGATCGTCATGCCGATCTGGAGCACCCGGCGGCGACCGAATCTGTCTCCGGCCGTGCCTCCCAATAAGTACAGTGACGCCACCCCCAGTGCATAGACGGCGATGACCCACTGCGCGTGCGCGGCGGTGGTGTGCAGGTCGGCGCGAATCGCGGGGATCGCAAGGTTGATCGCGGTGAGGTCGATGCTGGTGATCAGGACGCTCAGGCAGCAGGTCGCCAGGATGCCGGCCTTTCGGCGGTTGCTGAACCCGCCGGTCCGCGAATCCGCGCCGACGGCGTGACCGGTGCCGGCGGGGGTCTCCACTTCGCGAGGTTGTCACGCCGGACGGCGTGCGTCAATGAGCGGCACCTGGCAGGATCGCCCGATGGAATTCCGGCGGCTCACCGGCGCACTCGGGGCTGAAGTTCTCGGCCTCGACCCGGCGGCTCCGCTCGACCCGACCGACACGGCAGAGGTCTACACGGCACTGTGCCGGTACAGCGTGCTTCTCCTGCGCGCTCCTGACCTCACCCCCGAGCAGCACATGGCTTTAGGGCGCGCCATGGGCGAGATCGAGGTTCACTCGTTCTTCCCCAACCTCGGATCCGGCTACGAACACGTGACGATCCTTGATTCGGCCGATGGCGGCACTGCCAGCATCTGGCACACCGACGAGACCTTTCTGCCGCACCCGCCGCTGGGGACGATCACGTGGGCCAAAGAGATGCCGTCCTACGGCGGCGACACGATGTGGTCGAGCACGACCCGCGCCTACGACGCGCTCTCGAACCACATGAAGAGCTATCTCGAAGGCCTCACTGCGGTACACGATTTCGCAGCCTTGACCGAGTTGAAGGCGCGCTTCGGCCTCGCCACCTACGAGCGATACGGCGAGGAGGTCCTGCAGGGCCGTCGCACCACGCACCTGGTGGTCCGGGCGCACCCCGTCACCGGCCGCAAGGGTCTGTTCGTCAATCCGACGTACACGACCCACCTCGTCGGCCTCCCGCCCGATGAGAGCGACCTCATTCTTGGTTTCCTCTACCGCCACATGATCAAGGAGCAGTTCACCTGGCGCCACTGCTGGCGGCAGGGTGATCTCGTGCTGTGGGACAACCGTTCGACCATGCACCGCGTCATTCCCGATTTCACCGAGCGCCGCCTGATGCACCGGGTTTCAGTTGTCGGTCGGCCCGAATAACCGGTCTGTGCACGTAACCTTGCCTGCATGGCTCGTCCCCAGGATCGCACCGTCGAGCAGGAGCGTCTGCACCGCAAGCAGAACCTCGCTGCGGCCTTCCGATTGTTCAGCCGCTTCGGCTTCGACGAGGGCGTCGCCGGGCATATCACCGCACGCGATCCTGAGTTTCCCGACCACTTCTGGGTGAACCCGTTCGGCATGCACTTTGCGCATATCCGGGTGAGCGACCTGCTATTGGTCCGCCATGACGGCACCGTCGTGGAAGGCGACCGGAAAGTGAATCGGGCCGCGTTCGCCATCCACTCCCAGGTCCACGCAGCCCGCCCCGACGTCATCGGCGCGGCCCACGCCCACTCGGTGTACGGCAAGACGTGGTCGACGCTGGGCCGCAAGCTCGACCCCATCACCCAGGATGCCTGCGCGTTCTACGAGGACCATGCGGTGTTCGACGCCTACTCCGGTGTCGTGCTCGATATCGAGGAGGGCAAGCGCATCGCGCACGATCTCGCCGACAACAAGGCGGTGATCCTGCGCAACCACGGCCTGCTCACCGTCGGGCACTCGGTCGAGGAGGCGGCGTGGTGGTTCATCACCATGGAGCGCTCGTGTCAGGCCCAGCTGATGGCCGAGGCCGCCGGCACGCCGATGTTGATCGACCCAGAGATGGCCGAGCTCACCAGCAGCCAGGTGGGCAGCCACTGGGCCGGTTGGTTCAGCTTCCAGCCGCTGTTCGACCGCATCACCCGCGAGCAACCTGACCTCTTCGAATGACGACGCCAGGAGGCCTCGCCGAGGTCCGGGCCCTCGTTTTCGATGTCTTCGGCACCGTGGTCGATTGGCGGTCGTCCGTGGCCGCCGAGGTGCGCTCGCTGGGCTGGCCGGTGGACCCGCCGGCCTTTGCCGATGCCTGGCGGGCCGGTTACCCGTCGGCCATGCAGGAGGTGCGCGAAGGCCGCCTGCCCTGGACCCACCTGGACGGCCTGCACCGGCGCATCCTGGACGCCCTGCTGGCCGAGCGAGGCCTCACGCCGCCAGAGGCCGAGGTGGCCGAACTCAACCGCGTCTGGCACCGCCTGGCCCCCTGGCCCGACAGCGTGGTGGGGCTGCGCCGCCTCAAAGCCCGCTTTCCGGTGATCACGCTGTCCAACGGCAACGTCTCGCTGCTACTGGACATGGCGCGGCATGCCGGCCTGCCGTGGGACGCGGTCTTCTCCGCTGAGCTCTTCGGTCACTACAAGCCCGACCCAGAGGTTTACCTAGGGGCGGCGCGACTGCTCGACCTGGAGCCGCAACAGTTGCTGATGGTGGCCGCGCACCCCAGCGACCTGCGGGCAGCGGCGGCCTGCGGACTGAAGACGGCCTACGTGCCGCGCCCGATGGAGCGCGGGCCCGGCGGCCGGATGGCGTCCTGGACGCCGAGCGAATTCGATCTGGTCGCCGACGATTTCGTGGCCTTGGCAGGTGCGCTGGGCGCCTGACTTGATATTGCGCACTGTCAGGCGAGGTAGCTCTCGTTCCCTGGCGTAGCGTCGCTGACATGGCCGAATCCCTCGATGCCGCCGCTGCCCGGGAAATACTGCGCGACTCCTTCAACCGGCTGATCGAGCACGTCGACGCCCTCACCGACGACCTGAGCGACGAGGTCTCGTTCTTCCGGCCGACACCCGAGGCCAACAGCATTTGCTGGCTGGTCTGGCACAGCGCCCGGATTCAGGACGCGCAGTTGGCCGACATCGCCGGCATCGACCAGGTCTGGTTCCGCGGCGGCTGGGTGGACCGCTTCGCTTTGGACCTGCCCCGAGACTCGCACGGCTACGGCCACAGCGCCACGGACGTCAGCAAGGTGCGGGCTCCCGCCGATCTGCTCGCCGGCTACTACCATGCGGTACATAGGATGACGCTCGAGTACGTCGCCGGCGTCACCGCAGAAGAACTCGCCCGTGTTGTCGATGAGAACTGGAACCCGCCGGTGACCGCGAGTGTGCGACTGGTCAGCATCATCGACGACTGCGCCCAGCACCTGGGCCAGGCGGCCTACCTACGGGGGATCCAGAACTGAACGACAGAGCGCTGCTGGGCTGGCCGGCCGTCGGCCTGCCGTTGATGGTGCTGCTCGGCCTCGGCGTGCGCGACGGTGCCACCCCCATTGACGCCTGGATGCAGCAGGCCGGACAGGGCGCACTGGGCACCCCGCTGGGATCGTTGCTGATGTTCACCGACTACCGCACCGCCCAGGCGCTCGCTGTGACGGCGATCGGGGTGTCGCTGTATCGGCGGCTCTGGTCGCTACTGCCGGTGATCGTGCTGGCGCCCTTCATCGCGGTGTTCGCCAGCCGACTTCTCAAACCGCTGTTCGGCCGGATGAAGGACGAAGGACTGGCCTACCCCAGCGGGCACACCACCCTGATGGTCGTCCTGCTCGGCATGCTCATCCTGGCGGTGGGCGTGCGCCGCTGGCTGGTGTGGGCCGCCGTCGCCTTCGCGGTGCTGGGCATCATCGGCCAGGCGGTCACTTACCACTACTTCACCGACGCCGTGGGCTCGGTGCTGCTGGGCACCTCACTGGTGTGCCTGGCCGTCGCTGCTCTGCGTGCGGCCGGCCGTCGGATGCGGCGCTTTCGACTACGGCTATAAGCGGGGTCAGGTAGCCGTTTCCGGTTGCCCGGCCAGCATCCGGTGCAGGAACGAGAACGCCAGCGCCGACTTGAAGGCCGTCTGCGCGTTGTCCGCCGCCCCGGCGTGGCCGCCCTCAATGTTCTCGTAGTACCAGACCCGGTGCCCGGCTGCCTCCAGAGCGGCCGTCATCTTGCGGGCGTGTCCGGGGTGCACCCGGTCGTCGCGGGTGGAGGTGGTGATCAGCACTGGGGGATAACGCTTTTCGGTATGGATGTTCTGGTAGGGCGAGTACTTGCTGATGAACGACCAGTCCTCCGGATTGTCGGGGTCGCCGTACTCGGCTACCCACGATGCCCCGGCCAGCAGCAGATGGAATCGCTTCATGTCCAGCAGCGGCACCTGGCACACCAGCGCGCCGAAAAGTTCGGGATACGCGGTGAGCATGATGCCCATCAGCAGACCGCCGTTGCTGCCGCCCTGGGCACCCAGTTGCGGTGCGGTGGTGATCCCGCGTTTCACCAGATCCCTTGCCACCGAGGCGAAGTCCTCGGCGACCTTGTGCCGGCCCTCCCGCATCGCCTGGGTGTGCCAGACCGGCCCGTACTCCCCGCCACCGCGGATGTTGGCCAGCACGTAGGTGCCACCGTGCGTCAACCAGAGCCTGCCCAGGACGCCGCCGTAACCGGGCGTCTGGGACACCTCGAACCCGCCGTAGCCGCCCAGTAGCACCGGCGCCGGCGACGTCTGATCCTGCGGGCCGACAACGAAGTACGGGATCCGGGTTCCGTCGTCGGAGACGGCAAAGTGCTGGGCCACGGCCAGGCCGGTGGCGTCGAAGAACGCCGGTGCCGTCTTGATCGGGGTGAACTCGCCGCGGTCGGTTCCGTGCAGCAGCGTCGACGGCGTCAGGAACCCGCTGGAGTCCAGGAAGACCTCGTCGCCGGTGTCGTCGACCGCGACGATGACGGTGCTGGTGGCATCGTGCAGGCCGATCACCGGTGCGCGGGTCCACGCGCCGGGGGTGACGATCTCGACGCGGGTGGCCACGTCGGCCAGCGTCGACATCATCAACCGGTCGCGGGTCCAGGCGTACTGGTGCAGGCAGGTGCGTTCGTCCGGTGCGAAGACGACGGTCAGTTCCGCAGTGCCGGCGAGGAATTCCTCGTAATCGGCGGCCAGCAGCGACCCGGCGGTGAAATCGGCCGTCCCGGTGTGCCAGTCGGTGCGCAGTTCGATCAAGAGCCAGTTGTGGTGCGCCGAGATGGTCGCGTCGGTGGGTGCGTCGATACGGACGAGTTCGCCCGCCCGCAGTTCATAGCGCTCGTCGTTGAAGAAGTCGATCGCCCGGTAGATCAGGGTCCGCTCAAAGCCGGGAGTCCGGTCGACGCCGGCGGCCGCCGTGACGTCCGTGTGCGATCCGGTGAACAGCGGCTCGGCTTCGGACAGCGGCTGGCCCCGCTTCCAGCGCTTGACGATCCGCGGGTAACCGGAGTCGGTGAGTGAGTCCGGGCCGAAGTCGGTGCCGACCAGCAACGTGTCGGGGTCCTCCCAGGTGACGCGCGACTTGGCTTCCGGCAGTTCGAACCCGCCGAGGACGAATTCCTTTGTCCGCATGTCATATTCGCGCACCACGGAAGCATCCGAGCCGCCGCGCGACAGCGAGACCAGCGCCAGGGTGTGATCGGGCTCGATGACGTCCGCGCCGGCCCACACCCAGTTCTCGTCGTCGGTGCGGGCCAGCTCGTCGACGTCGATGATCACCTCCCAGTCGGGGGATTCAGACCGGTAGCTGTCGAGGGTGGTCCGCCGCCACAGCCCGCGCGGATTGGTCGCGTCACGCCAGAAGTTGTAAAGGTATTCACCCCGGCGGCGCACATAGGGAATGCGGGTGTCGGTGTCGAGCACCTCCAGCGCCTCGGTCCGCATCCGCTCGAACTCGTCGTCGCGCAAGTGCGTGATAGTGGTGTCGTTGCGCTCACGCACCCAAGTCAGGGCGTCGTCGCCGTCGATGTCTTCCAGCCAGAGGTACGGGTCGTCGACCATGCCGCCATTCTTGTCGGAGCGGTAGTGTGAGCTGCATTACATGCTGCCATGGAGGGAAGCCGTCGAATGACCGTTTACGCACGTCCCGGTGCTGCCGATGCGCTGATGTCCTTCTCGAGCCGCTATGAGAATTTCATCGGCGGCCAGTGGGTCAAGCCCGTCGGCGGGGAGTACTTCGAGGCCCTCTCGCCGGTCAACGGCCAGCCGTTCTGCGAGGTGGCCCGCTCCACCGGTGCCGACATCGAGAAGGCGGTCGACGCCGCGCACGCCGCCGCGCCGGCGTGGGGGAAGACCTCCGTCGCGGAGCGGTCGGTGCTGCTGAACAAGATCGCCGACGTCATCGAGGCCAACCTGGAGAAGATCGCGCTGGCCGAGTCCTGGGACAACGGCAAGCCCATCCGGGAGACCCTCAACGCCGACATCCCGCTGGCGATCGACCACTTCCGCTACTTCGCCGGCGCGATCCGCGCCCAGGAAGGCTCGCTGAGCCAGATCGATGACGACACCGTCGCCTACCACTTCCAGGAACCGCTGGGGGTGGTCGGCCAGATCATCCCGTGGAACTTCCCGATCCTGATGGCGGTCTGGAAACTGGCCCCGGCGCTGGCCGCGGGCAACGCGGTGGTGCTCAAGCCGGCCGAACAGACCCCCGCCTCGGTGATGTACCTGATCTCGCTCATTGCCGACCTGCTGCCAGCCGGTGTCGTCAACGTGGTGAACGGATTCGGCGTCGAGGCCGGCAAGCCCCTGGCATCCAGCAACCGGATCGCCAAGATCGCCTTCACCGGCGAGACCACCACCGGCCGGCTGATCATGCAGTACGCCTCCCAGAACCTCATCCCGGTGACGCTGGAGCTGGGCGGCAAGAGCCCCAACATCTTCTTCTCCGACGTCATGGCGGCGGCCGACGACTTTCAGGACAAGGCGCTGGAGGGCTTCACCATGTTCGCCCTCAACCAGGGCGAGGTGTGCACGTGCCCGTCGCGGTCGTTGATCCAGGCTGACATCTACGACGAGTTCCTGGCGCTGGCGGCGATCCGGACCAAAGCCGTGCGGCAGGGCGACCCGCTGGACACCGAGACGATGATCGGCGCACAGGCCTCCAACGATCAGCTGGAGAAAATCCTGGCCTACATCGAGATCGGCCGCAGCGAAGGCGCCACCGTGCTGACCGGCGGTGAGCGTGCCGACCTCGGCGGCGACCTCTCCGGGGGCTATTACGTGCAGCCCACCATCTTCGCCGGCGACAACGCGATGCGGATCTTCCAGGAGGAGATCTTCGGCCCGGTGGTGTCGGTGACGTCGTTCACCGACTACGACGACGCCATCCGCATCGCCAACGACACCCTCTACGGCCTGGGCGCGGGGGTCTGGAGCCGCGACGGCAACGTCGCCTACCGGGCGGGGCGCGACATCAAGGCGGGGCGGGTGTGGACGAACTGCTACCACCACTACCCAGCGCATGCCGCGTTCGGCGGCTACAAGCAGTCCGGCATCGGCAGGGAGAACCACCTGATGATGCTCAACCACTACCAGCAGACCAAGAACCTGCTGGTGTCCTACAGCAACAAGGCCCAGGGGTTCTTCTGATCGACAGCGCGCCCACCCCGCCGCGGGCGCTCATCACGACGGCCGCCGCCGAACTGCTGAATCGCCTCCGGGCCCGCCACGGACCGGTGATGTTCCACCAGTCGGGCGGCTGTTGCGACGGCTCCTCGCCGATGTGTTACCCCGACGGTGAGTTCATCGTCGGCGACCGCGATGTACTGCTGGGTGTGCTGTGCGGGGCGCCGGTGTGGATCTCCGGCCCGCAGTTCGACACCTGGAAGCACACCCAACTGGTCATCGACGTCGTCCCCGGCCGCGGCGGCGGCTTCAGCCTGGAGGCACCGGAGGGGGTGCGCTTCCTCAGCCGCGGGCGCGCATTCAGCCCGGCCGAACTGGAGATGCTGGCGGCCGACCCGCCGCTGACCGGCGCCGACTATGAGCGCGGCTTGCGGCCGGCTGAAAGAGACGACCCGGTGATCGCCGACCCGGACCGAGCCTGCCAAATACCCGGTCGGCACGCCGACGCAGGTCCGAGGTAGACGGCCCGCCAGCCCGTATCGTCGGCAAGCGTGATACCCCTGCCCAGGGCATGGCTGCTCACGAGCGCGTTGCTCCTCGGCTGCGTCGCGGGTCAGATCTCCGCAGTCGCCGCCAAGTTGATGGTGGACGCGACCATCAGGCCTGACCTCGTCGTCGCTCTGGTCATCGGTGTTCCCAGTGTTGTCGGGCTGCTGGTGGTCCTGTGTTCGGGGCAACGGTGGGTCACCGCGTTGGGCGCTTTCATCCTGGCCATGGCCCCGGGCTGGTTGTCGGTTCTGCTGTTGCTGCAGGTGGTCTCCGGATGACTGACACCGCCGCTCCGATCACCGAACCGCACCTGACGCCGATGTTCGCCACCGGCGGCCAACCGGCGTTGGCACACAACACCGAACCCAATCCAGCGCCGATCTTCGACACCGGGCCGCACCCGGACCCCCTGAATGCGACGTCGGCGGAGCCGGCCGTCGAACCCCACGATGAGCCCCGGGCCGACGATCCCTACTCGGACGAGCCGCAGTCGACCGCCTGGGCGGACGCCGAGTGGGACTCCGACGAATGGCGTCACGCCGAGTGGCGGCACATCGAGGTTTCGGATTCCGACCCGACTGCCGAATCGGAATCGAACGCCGAATCGAACGCCGAATCCGCGAGCACTGAGGAGGCCCCGGAAGCTGCGCCCGAAGTCCCGGCGGAGACCTCCGAGCCAGACTCGGCCAGCATGGCCGCCGACCTGCATCTGGCGTTGGGCGCTATCGACCCCGAGCCGAACCCGCCGGCGCCCAGGCCGGAGTGGAAGGCCTTCAGCGAGCTGGACAACGTCGACACCGACGCGTTCTTGCGTTCGGTCACCGGTCACATCGAACCGGTGGTGATCACCGCGCAGCCCGTCGTTGTTCCCAGTGCGTACCAGTTCGTCAAACGCTGGAGATTCGCCCTGATCGTGGCCGGGGTCTGGGTGGTGGCCGCGGCCGCAGGCTTGGGCTTCTACTACTGGTGGTACACCGCCATGGACAAGACCCTTCCGGTGTTCGGCATCCTGCTGTACCTGGCGGTCTGCATGGTGGCCAGCGTGATGGTCTCCATGGTGCCCAACCGACCGCAGGTGACGGCCTTGGCGATTGCGTTGATGGCGGCGCCGCTGGCGTCCATGGCGGCCGCCGCCCTCCTGCACGGCGCGTATTACTTTGAATGGATTGCCCGACCAATGATCGGATGACAAGGCCCTTCCGCGAGCGTCGTTCGGGCTAGGGTAGGGCCGTGACTCACTATGACGTCGTTGTCCTCGGCGCCGGTCCCGGCGGATACGTCTCCGCCATTCGCTGCGCGCAACTCGGCCTGAATACGGCCATCATCGAGCCCAAGTACTGGGGCGGGGTGTGCCTCAATGTGGGCTGTATCCCGTCGAAAGCACTGCTGCGCAATGCGGAGCTGACGCACATCGTCACCAAGGAGGCGGCGACCTTCGGTTTCAGCGGGCAGATGACCGCCGACTTCGGGGCGGCGTTCGACCGCAGCCGCAAGGTGGCCGACGGCCGGGTGGCCGGCGTGCACTTCCTGATGAAGAAGAACAAGATCACCGAGATCCACGGGTACGGCCGGTTCACCGACGCCAACACCATCGCCGTCGAACTCAACGACGGTGGTGCCGAGACGGTCACCTTTACCAACGCCATCATCGCCACCGGCAGCAGCACCCGGCTGATCCCGGGCACCTCGCTGTCTGAGAACGTGGTGACCTACGAGGAGCAGATCCTCGACCGCGACCTGCCGCGCTCCATCGTCATCGCCGGTGCTGGCGCCATCGGCATGGAGTTCGCCTACGTGATGGTCAACTACGGGGTGGACGTCACCATCGTCGAATTTCTGCCGCGGGCGCTGCCCAACGAGGACGCCGAAGTGTCCAAGGAGATCGAGAAGCAGTACAAGAAGCTGGGCGTCAAGATCCTCACCGGCACCAAGGTGGAGTCCATCACCGACGATGGTTCGACGGTCACCATCGTGGTCAGCAAGGACGGCGCCAGCCAGGAACTCAAGGCCGACAAGGTGATGCAGGCGATCGGCTTCGCGCCGAACATCGACGGCTACGGGCTGGAGACCACCGGGGTGGCGCTGACCGACCGCGGTGCTATCGCCATCGACGACTACATGCGCACCAACGTGCCGCATATCTACGCGATCGGCGACGTTACCGCCAAGCTGCAGCTGGCTCACGTCGCCGAGGCGATGGGCGTCGTGGCGGCCGAAACCATCGGCGGTGCAGAGACATTGACCCTGGGTGATTACCGGATGATGCCGCGTGCCACCTTCTGCCAGCCTCAGGTCGCCAGCTTCGGCCTCACCGAGCAGCAGGCGCGCGACGAGGGCTACGACGTCAAAGTCGCCAAGTTCCCTTTCACCGCCAACGGAAAAGCACACGGTTTGGCCGACCCGACCGGCTTCGTCAAGGTGCTCGCCGACGCCAAGTACGGGGAATTGCTGGGCGCCCACCTGATCGGTCCGGACGTCTCCGAACTGGTTTCGGAGTTGACGCTGGCCCAGAAGTGGGATCTGACAGCCAATGAGCTGGCCCGCAATGTGCACATCCACCCGACGCTGTCGGAAGCGCTGCAGGAGTGCTTCCACGGCCTGGCCGGCCACATGATCAACTTTTGAGGCCGGACACCCTGGAGACCGGTTCAGTGCGGTCGGTGATCGTCGCCGGGGTCGGCGGTCTGCTGCTCGGCCACATCGTGTGGCTGCTTCTGATCTCGCTGGCCACCGGGTCGGCGTCGGTCAGCACCTGGGTGCTCGTCATCGCGCTGCTCGTCATCGCCGGTGCGGCGGCGGCCGGATATCAGGCGTGGCAGCGATATCAGCGCAAGGAATTCGTCCCGGCGGCATTCCTGGGTGCCCTGCCGGTGTCACCGGTGATCTTCACCCTGATCGTGCTCGGGCAGAGCTACCTATAGCTAGTCCGGGAAGTCCATCGGCACGCGCAGGGTGGCCAGGATTCCGGCGATGGTGTCGTAATGACCTGCCAGAGCACAGAATTCGATGATCTGCTCGCGACTCAGGTGTGCTGAGAGTGCGGCATAGGTCGCATCGGAGAGATCGCGGTCGAAGGTGAATTCGTCGACCGCCTGCAGCATGGCACGCTGCCGGCCGGTCAGCCCGTCGGCGTCGGGACCGGCGAAGATCTTCGCCTGCAGGGCGTCGTCGACGCCGCGGGAGCGGGCCAGCCGGCGGTGCTGCTGCAACTCGTACTCCGAATTGCGTAGATGCCCCACCCGCAGGATCACCAGTTCCTTGTCCATCTTGGGCAGCGTGCCGTGGTTCAGCAGCACGTCACCGTAGGGCAGGAAGGTCCAGAACAACATCTTGTGCTGGCCCAGCACTTCGAACAAGTGCATGTGCGGCGCCCGGACGGCGCGCGCTGCGATGCGCGAGATGACCCAGTTGATCAAGCCGAGTTCCTGCCGGCCGCCCGGCGGAATGCGCGCAATCTCACCCATGGACGATCACGTCTCCTTCACTAGGTACGGGGAAACCGTACTGCGGTGTTCGTCGATGTCCAGAGCGCGACCCAGTGCGGGGAAGGCCCGCTGCGGACAGTTGTCGCGTTCGCACACGCGGCATCCCGACCCGATCGGAGTGGCGCACTCCGAGGACAGGTCCAGGCCGCGCGAATACACCAGCCGGTTGGCGTGACGCACTTCGCAGCCCAGGCCGATTGCGAACGTCTTGCCAGGCTGCCCGTAGCGCGACGTGCGCCGTTCCACGGTGCGCGCCACCCACATGTAGTTGCGGCCGTCCGGCATCTGCGCGATCTGCACCAGGATCTTGCCTGGGTTGGCGAAAGTCTCGTAGACGTTCCACAGCGGACAGGTGCCGCCGGACGACGAGAAGTGAAACCCCGTGGCGGACTGCCGCTTCGACATGTTCCCGGCCTTGTCGACCCGCACGAACGAGAACGGCACGCCGCGCATCGAGGGCCGCTGCAGCGTCGAGAGGCGGTGGCACACAGTCTCATAGCTCACCTGGTAAAAGGCCGATAGCCGTTCGATGTCGTAAGCGAAGTTCTCGCTGACGTCGTGGAACTGCCGGTAGGGCAGCACCGTCGCAGCGGCGAAATAGTTGGCTAACCCCATCCGGGCCAGCCGGCGCGACTCGTCACTGGTGAACTTGCCCTCGATCACCATCGCGTCGATGAGATCGCCCACTTCCAGATAGGCCAGCTCCGCGGCCATCTTGAACACCTGCTGGCCGGTCGACAGCTGGGTGGACATCTCCAGTGTTTTCGACGCCGGATGGAACCGATGCAACACCGTCTCACCGAGATCGATGCGTCGCACGATTTGAACGCCGTGCCGTTCGATGAGCCGTTTGGACAACTCCCGGCGCAGTTCGCCGCGGTGCATCCGCATCCGGGCGGTGAGATCCTCAGCGGCCGTGTCGAGTTCGTGCAGATAGTTCTGCCGCTGGTAGAAGTAGTCGCGCACTTCCTCGTGCGGCATGGTGATGGATCCACTTCCGCTGCCGTCGTTGAACCGCTCCTCGGTGGCCTCGGCGAGCTGAGCGGTGGTGATCCGGTACCGGCGGTGCAGGTTCACCATCGCCCGGGCGATCGACGGGTGGGCGCTGACCATCTCGGCGATCTCGGCGGGGTCGATCTCGGCATCGAGGTCTCGGTCGAACATCACCTCCCGCAGTTCGGCCATCAGCCGGGTGTCGTCCTGGGACGAGAAAAACGTCGCATCGACACCGAACACCTCGGTAATACGCAGCAACACCGCGACGGTGAGCGGGCGCACGTCATGCTCGATCTGGTTGAGATAACTCGGTGAAATCTCGAGCATCTGCGCCAGCGCGGACTGGCTGAACCCCCGTTCGCTGCGCAGCTGGCGCACCCGCGAGCCGACGAACGTCTTGGGCATCCCGTCAGCGTACCGGCGTGCGAAGGTCTTCTTTGCAG
>JAULZA010000099.1:0-20388 GCA_032117575.1 Mycolicibacterium sp. | reverse complement strand
TTGGACAGGCCGGAGCCCTCCTGGATCTTGATCGTGTTCTCCTTGCCGGTGCCCTTGTCCTTGGCGGTGACGTGCACGATGCCGTTGGCGTCGATGTCGAAGGTCACCTCGATCTGGGGCACGCCGCGCGGAGCCGGCGGGATGCCGGTCAGCTCGAAGCTGCCGAGCAGCTTGTTGTGCGCCGCGATCTCGCGCTCACCCTGGTACACCTGGATCTGCACCGACGGCTGGCTGTCGTCGGCGGTGGTGAAGGTCTCCGACCGCTTGGTCGGGATGGTGGTGTTGCGCTCGATGAGCTTGGTCATCACCCCGCCCTTGGTCTCGATACCCAGGCTCAGCGGCGTGACGTCGAGGAGCAGAACGTCCTTGACCTCACCCTTGAGCACGCCGGCCTGCAGCGCGGCGCCCACGGCCACGACCTCGTCGGGGTTAACGCCCTTGTTGGGGTCCTTGCCCGCGAGTTCCTTGACCAGCTCGGTGACCGCGGGCATCCGGGTGGAGCCGCCGACGAGCACGACGTGGTCGATGTCGGAGACCGAAATGCCGGCGTCCTTGATCACCTGCTGGAACGGCGCCCGGGTGCGGCCCAGCAGATCCTGGGTGATCTTCTGGAACTCCGCGCGGGTCAGCTGCTCGTCGAGGAACAGCGGGTTCTTGTCGGCGTCGACGGTGATGTAGGGCAGGTTGATCGACGTGCTCTGACCGGAGCTCAATTCGATCTTGGCCTTCTCGGCCGCTTCCCGCAGCCGCTGCATGGCCATCTTGTCCTTGGTCAGGTCGATGCCGGCGCTGGCCTTGAACTTGTCGACCAGCCACTCGACGATCCGGTCGTCCCAGTCGTCGCCGCCGAGGTGGTTGTCACCGGAGGTGGCGCGCACCTCGACCACACCGTCGCCGATCTCCAGCAGGGAGACGTCGAAGGTGCCGCCGCCGAGGTCGAAGACCAGGATGGTCTGCTCGCTGCTGCCCTTGTCCAGGCCGTATGCCAGGGCTGCGGCGGTGGGCTCGTTGACGATGCGCAGCACGTTCAGGCCGGCGATCTGGCCGGCTTCCTTGGTGGCCTGACGCTGGGCGTCGTTGAAGTAGGCAGGCACCGTGATGACCGCATCGGTGATGTCCTCGCCGAGGTAGCTCTCGGCGTCGCGCTTGAGTTTCTGCAGCGTGCGCGCGCTGATCTCCTGGGCGGTGTAGTTCTTACCGTCGATCTCCACCGACCAGTCGGTGCCCATATGACGCTTGACCGACCGGATGGTGCGGTCGACGTTGGTGACCGCCTGGTTCTTGGCGGGCTGGCCGACCAGCACTTCGCCGTTACGTGCAAAGGCCACCACCGACGGCGTCGTGCGGGAGCCCTCCGAGTTGGCGACGACGACAGGGTCGCCACCTTCGAGAACCGCGACGCACGAGTTGGTGGTCCCGAGGTCGATACCGACCGCACGAGCCATAGTTGAATTCCTCCTGATAGACGTTCTGGTCTGAGCGAACCAGGCTCAAGCTTGCGGGATTCCGCCGTTAGCTGTCAAGCCATAGTTGAGTGAGTTCGACTCAAGTTGTCAGTAGTCCCAACCGCCGGGCTCGGGGAATTGTTCCCGGGGCGTTTCCTACCGGCCCGGCATGTCGCGCCAGGCGTCGACACCGACGAACGTGCCCGCACCGATCAGCAGCAGCGCGGTGATCCACCGCCCGTGCACCTTCATGATCCGCTCGTAGGCGTCCTTGATACGGACGGTCGACCCGGGCTTGACCACGTCGATGATCAGCGGCACCACGGCGGGCAGCACCGCGATGACGGCGAACAGCACGGTGCCCAGCGCGCGCTCGGGGCGATCGTCGATCTGGATGATCTGGTGCCCCGCGGCGATGGCGATCGGAAACACCTTGGGGTGTAGCCCGCACATCGCGAAGCCGGCCAGCCCCGCGCGACCGACTCGCCGGGGTGTCGGCAGGTCCGCCTCGGGGTTCAGCGCTGGGAAGCGCCGGAACAACGCCTCGCGAACCCGGCTCGGCCGCCGCTCGGGTTCCGACGGATCGGCGATTGGCTTGCGGTGGATGGCGCCGAGGGCGCGGCGCACCCCGATGATCAGCAGCGCGGCGGCGATCAGCACCCGGACCACGAAGCTCGCCCAGCCGTGGTGGGCGGCGTGGGTGTCACCGGTGCCGGAGGCATGCGCCACCCACAGGCCGATCCCGGTGGCGAAGGCGATGCCGACAATGCCGCCGACGGCATAGGCCAGTGCGGCCCGCCGCGGCACCTTTTTGTCGCCGGCGATGATCAGGCCGAGCACGAGGGTCTCCGGGCTGAGGAAGATCGCCAGCGCCAGTGACGCCAGGACAGCGAAGTGGGAACTCATTGCACTTGAGATTAATGACACCGCCGCGCGCAGACGTTGGCAATCGGCCTCCTCGACTAGGTTGCTTCACATGAGCAGTCACCGGATGTTTGCCGTCGCCGCCCTCGCTGCCCTGACAGCTCTGGGCGGCGCGGGCTGCGGCGAAGGGGGCCGGCAGACG
The DNA here is from genome assembly GCA_032117575.1 of Mycolicibacterium sp. Taxonomy (GTDB): domain Bacteria; phylum Actinomycetota; class Actinomycetes; order Mycobacteriales; family Mycobacteriaceae; genus Mycobacterium. The sequence continues at coordinate 17,877 of JAULZA010000099.1, read as the reverse complement.
CCCGCCGCCTCGTCGCCGGACACCACATCCCAGGCCGCGCCGAGCACAGCGGTGATCACCAAGATGGACGCACCGACCGGCGCCCAGCCGAAGCTGGCATCGGATCCGGCTCAGATCGCCGATGATCTGGTGGCCGACGAGAAGGCCATCCGGGATCCAGCGACGCCGCCGGCCGCGCTGGTCGGCGCCGCCCGCCGTCAACAGGCGGCGTATCGCGCCATCGGCCGCAATCCGGGCTGGGACTCGGTGATTCGCCCGCGCATCCCGGAGTCGCTGATCGCGACCTACGACCGCAACATCGACGCCCGTCGTCAGCTCTCGGCCATGACCGCGCCGCGCGACACCCTGCCGGCATGGCGCATCGTCCCCCCCGCCCCGGCCGATGAACTGCTGGACCTCTACCGGCAGGCCGAAGCGGCCACCGGTGTCGGGTGGAACTATCTGGCCGCGATCAATCTGATCGAGACCCGGTTCGGCAGTATCGCCGGAGTGAGCACGGCCGGCGCCCAGGGCCCGATGCAGTTCATGCCCGAGACGTGGGCCGCCTATGGCAAGGGCGACGTCAACTCACCCCGCGACTCCATCATGGCGGCCGGGCGCTACCTGGCGGCCAGTGGATTCGCCGGCAACCCGGATCGGGCGATCTTCGCCTACAACAATGCCAATGAATACGTCAGGGCGGTCAAGGATTACGCCGCTATCATCGCCGACGACCCGGGCGCCTTCGCCGGCTTCTACCGCTGGGAGGTGTACTACTACACCACCGCCGGGGATGTCCTACTACCCGTCGGGTACGCGCAGTCGCAACGCATTCCGGTCACCGAATACCTGGCCACCCACCCGCAGTGACGCTTCGACGTCAGCCCAGCCCACCGCCGACAAGTAGCCCCAGCACCCAGGTGATCGCCGCCGCTCCATAGCCGATCGCTAACTGGCGCAACGCTCTTCGCAGCGGCGGAGCTCCGGACAATAGGCCGACGATGACGCCGGTGGCCAACAGGGCGATGCCCACCAGCACCGACGAGACCACCACGGCCGTCATGCCCGTGGCCCCGAACAGGTACGGCAGCACGGGAATCAACGCGCCGCTGGCGAAGAACAGGAAGCTCGAGACCGCCGCGCCCAGCCCGGTTCCGATGGCCTCATGTCGTTCCATGCCGTGCCCGCCTGCTTCTGGACTCGCCGAACCCGCTTGGCTGAGCACCGTGGTGGCGTGGTCCTTGGCTTCGTCTGGGCTCATGCCGCGAGCCCGGTAGACAAGTTCGAGCTCGTTGGCGTTGACGTCGAGCTGCGTGAGCGCCGACCCGACGTTCGGACTGGGGTCAGAGGCTTCCAGCAGTTCACGTTGGGAACTCACCGAGACGTACTCCCCCGCCCCCATGGACAGCGCACCGGCAAGCAGACCGGCCAGACCGGTGACCAACACGGTCTGGTTGGACACCCCGCTGGCGGCCACGCCGAGAATCAGCGCCAGGTTGCTCACCAAACCGTCGTTGGCTCCGAACACTGCCGCCCGGAAACTGCCGGACAACCGGTCTCGTCCGCGGGCCGCCAACGCCCGGATCACCTCTTCGTGGATCTGCTCGTCGGCGGCCATCGTGGCGGTGGCGTCATCATCCGTCTTGTAGCTGGCGCGGGCCTCGAACCGCTGAACCAGCGCCAGCACGAACACCGACCCGAAGTGGCGGGCCATGAAGGCCAGCGTCCGAGTGCCGACGTCGGCACGGACCGGCTGACCCACCTGCTCGCCCAATAGGTTCAACCAGTGCTGCTCGTGCCGCTCCTCCGCGGTGGCGATAGCGGCCAGGATCTCCCGTTCCGCACCGTCGTACTTGAGGGCCAGGTCTCGGTACACCGCGGCCTCGGCACGCTCGTTGGCCAGGTGCCGGCGCCAGCGACGCAGGTCGGCGTCTGACGGCAAGCTGCTCAACTAAAGACCCTGTCGACGAACGCCGCACTGCTCTCTTTCCACGACACGACGAAGTTGCCGACATCGTCGCGGCTGATGGCCAGTCCCGGGCAGAACCAACTGCCGCCGTCACCGGTGAAGAAATGCGGCGAGCCGACGACGCCGCGCCGCTTGCCTTCGTCCCAGTCCGCCCGGACCGCCGCCGCGGTAGCCACGGCATCCAGCGGCTGCAGGCCGAAGCGGGCCGCAATGGTCCCGACGATGTCCGGGCGCCCGATGTCGAGTCCTTTTTCAAATACCGCGTCGCGCAATGCCATTCCGACGTCTTCGACAATCGCCACGTCGCCGGTTCGGTCGGCTGCGGCGGTCAGAGCGAACGCCGCCATCGATGTCGCCGGGAAGTCCTCGGCGCAGAAGCCGGAAAACAGATCGGGCCGCACCAACTCCCGCAGGGCGGATACCTCGCCGGCGATGTGGTGCGGGTCGAGCGGCGCACCGTTGACCAGTTCCAGCGGCCACGCCCGAATACGCAGTCGCGGCGTGGTGAGCCCGCGTTGGGCGCGCCGGTCGATCAGGGTGTGCAGCCCGACATGGGTGAAGGGGCATAGCACATCGGCGAAGACCTCCACTGCCGTCACAACCAAAGACTAATCCCCCAGCAGGCCGGCAAACGGCAGGATGGCGACGCGCAGCACGTTGATGTGCAGCAGTTGCCCGCGGGTGCCATCGCGGTTAAGCGTGCGTTCTCGTCGAGCCGGCACGGGGGGTCGAATCGGGCTGGACCCGTGGCTGGAAAACGCGGTATTTGCGCTTGATGACCACTAGCGTCGCGTTATTGGACCCTTGTGAATAGCCGCTCTGGATTTGGGGAACTTCGCATGACAAACATCAAGCAAATCTGCCTGGGAATCGCGGTCGCAGGAGTCGTGGCCGGCGCAGGTTCGGCGGTCGGAACCGCGGTGGCCTATGCCGACACATCCGACGCCACCAGCAGCGCCGACGCGGCCGACGACACCAACCGTGCGTCACAGCAGGCACGTCCCTCCCGCGGACCGGTCCGGTCCGGTCCGGCGGGATCTGCGGCGAGCGCACGCGATGACAGCGCAGCCGAAGTGAGCACCGAGGCGCTCGACGAGGTCGATCTCCCCGCTCCCGCGCACCGCGACGACAGCGCACGGGAATCGATTCCGGAATCATCGCCGGTTGTCGTGACTGAATCAGCGTCGGCCGCTCCCGCTGCCGAACCCCGCGTGGCGATGCGTTCCGTCGAGCCGCAGATTTCCGTGCCGGACACTACGGCCGTCGAGATTCCGGTGAGGACAGCCCCACCGGCCGCCGCGGTGCTAGCACCGGCTCCGGCGGCGCAGTCCGAACCCCTAGTGGCCGTGGTGGTCTCGCCCGCGGCTACCGCTGCCGCAGCATTGACCCCCGCCCCGGCCGCTCCGGCGCCGGTCCCGCTGCGGCTGCCACTGCTGCCCGAACTGCCGGCTCTCCCGGTGGCGCCGGCAAGTGCGGTAACGGTCAGCGCCACGTCGGGAACCAACTCCCGCGTGCGTGCGGCCAGTGCGGCGGCGCAGGCCGCGGTGCTCACCGACCCGCCGACCCACGTGTTACTGATCGGCACCGATGGCACCAATATGAGCAAGATTTTAGAGTACGCCTACGACAATCCGGACAGCGGTTTCCGGGCGGTCATGGCCGACGGCGTCACCGGGACCACGAGCCTGATTGGGCACACCACCATCTCCGGCCCGTCGTGGACGACGATCCTGACCGGGGTGTGGGACGACAAGTCCGGCGTCATCAACAACCTGTTCGACCCGGAGCCCTACAAGAAGTGGCCGACGGTCATCAACCTGCTCGAGTACGAGTTGGGCGACAACGTCAAGACGGCCGTGATCGCGGACTGGAAATACATCACCGACATCGCCGACGCGGGCGGCTACCCGGCCGACGAGAACATCTACATCGCCTACCAGGAGGCCGAGGGCTGGGAGGCCGCCGACGACGCTGTTGCGGCCAAGACGATCGAGCTCATCAACGCCACCGGGGCAGACGAGTCGACATTCATCTTCTCCTACGGGGTCGCCGTCGACGAGGAGGGCCACCTGCACGGCGGCGCATCTCCGGAATACCGGGACGCGGTCATCAACACCAGCGAGAACATCAAGTCGATCATGGATGCCGTCGAAGCCTGGGAGGCGGCTACCGGTGAGGAGTGGACGGTGATCGTCACCACCGACCACGGCCATCAGCAGTCGAAGGGGCTCGGCCACGGGTTCCAATCGCCCAACGAGACCTCGTCGTTCATCATCTTCGATCTTGAGGGCGACGACAACGACGGTGTACAGAACCTGGGGTATCAGAACGTCGACATCACCCCGACCATCGTCGATCTGTTCGGCGTCGACCAACGGTCCGATTTCGACGGCGTGCCGCTGACGGACAAGGCCGCCGGGATCGTCGACCCGGGAGATCTCCCCGACCTCAAAGTCTCGCTGAACAATGCCCTCGGCATGTACGGCTACCCGAACATCGGTGTCGACATCGCCTTGGGCACTCGCACGGTCTTCGCGTCCGTTCCGTACATCATCGACGGGCTCGTCACCGACATCAACGATTTCCTACAGGGCATCGTCGATCAGGACATCTTCCTGATCAGCGGCCTGGCCGATATCTCGCAGTGGATCGTCCAGTTCAACGGCAACCTCGCGGTCGGTGTGACCCAGGCGGTCGCCCGCGTGGTCGCCTATCTGACCGGCGCCGGGGTCATCCCGCCGAGCGATCCACCGCTGCCCGCTCCGCCGGCAGATTCCGAACTGCCGGCGAACTCCGAACTGCCGTGGCTGCTTGACAGCGCCGTTCTCGCCTGATGTCAGGAGACGGCAGCACTAGGGGTCACGCACGGAACATCGGCCGTATCGGGGTGCTCGCGGTAGCGCTGGGCATCGGCTTAGGAGTCACTCCCGCAGCGGCATTCGCCGATGTTGGAGACAACGCAGGCACCGACGGCGCCTCGGCGGCGTCGTCGGAGCCGGCGGGGCCGGCCAGGCCCTCACGGGGCGGCACGGCGCGCGGTAACCCCGCCGGGTCGTCCGCCGAGTCCGCCGCGGTGGCCCAGCCCAAGGCTGACTCTGTCGTCGATGCGGTCGATGCGGCCGTTGCCGAACCGGAGCCCGCGACGGTTAACAAGCGCGGATCCGACGTCGCGCCGTCAGCCCCGGCCCCCGATGCCGTCGACGACGCGCCCCCGATCAGCAAGGACATCAACCCCGAGCCCACGGCAGCGCACGTCGACTCCGCCGGCGCACCTGTGGTGAACACCGCGCCGGCGGCCGCTGCTCCGGCGCCGATCAGCCCGGTGGCCGCGCCCGCGGTGATCGCGGTCGTTGCGGCACCTGCCGCAGCGGCTGCGGCACCGCGGGTGCCCGCCGCACCACTACCGGCCGCCACCACCGCGCAACTGGTGAGTACCGCACTGGCACCGCTGCTCGGCGGCGGCACCGGCGGCGCGCCGAACCAGGCTCCGATGTTGTTCAGCGTCTTGGCCTGGGCGCGAAAGGAATTCGAGCGTCTGATCGGCGTTGTCCCGCCCGCCGCCGTCACGACTACCGGTCAGGTCCAAAGCCCCAACCTGTTGGTCAACCCCGGCGCTGAACTCGGCGATCCCTCGCTTTCCGGGTACAGCGCCGTCACGATCCCGGGCTGGACATTGACCGGGACCCCGACGGTGATCAAGTACGGGGCGCCCCGAAACGCCTGGCCGATCGGAACGAGTTTCCCGATGCCGAACCTGCCGTCTTTCCTGGGATACCCCAAGGCCGAGAGCGGACCTGCCGACGGCGGAAACCAGTTCTTCGGCGGCGGCGACGTCGCGACCGGCACACTGACCCAGACCGTCGACCTCCGCGGCGCCGCCGGCGACATCGATCTGGGCACCACGACCTACAACCTGAGCGGTTGGCTCGGCGGCTACCTGTCCGATCCGTCCGGAGCCTCGGTGAAGGTCGACTTCCTCGACGCCAACAAGACCTACCTCGGCAGTGCCGAACTCGACCGGGTCGGCCCACTCGAACGCTGGTTCCAGACCGGGTTCAAGCAACGCTCGACCGAGGGCACGCTCCCGGTCGGGACCCGCTACGCGCAAGTTGCGGTCACACTCGAAGACCGCCGCTGGGTGACCTTCGGGATTCCTTGGCTGCTTGGTGGTGTGGACTTCGACTACAACTACGCCTTCGCCGACAACATCGCCTTCACCGTGGGCGCCGCCCTGCCCGCCCCGCCGGCCCCCACCCCACCGGTGTCGACGGTCGGTGAACTCGACCACGTCTTCATGGTGTTCATGGAGAACAAGGGCTACAACGACATCGTCGGGAGCACGAAAGCGCCCTTCATTCAGAGCCTTATCAACGCCTACGGACAGGCCAACAACTACTACGGCCTGACCCATCCGAGCCTGCCGAACTATTACCCGGTGATCGGCGGCACCGACTTCGGTCTGACCTACAACTGCGCCACCCCCTGCATCGACGCCGACACCACCCTGGTCTCCAACATCACCGCGGCCGGCAAGACCTGGAAGGGATACGCGCAGAGCCTGGCCCCCGGAGCCAGCCCCCTGGTGGCCAGCGGCGACTATTCCCCCGACCAACTGCCCTTCCCGGCGTTCAGGTCGATCGCCAACGACCCCCAAGCCTTGGCGAATATCGTTCCGCTGGAGCAGATGGCCGAGGATCTGAAGTCGGTCGACACCGCACCCAACTACGCCTGGTTCGCCGCGAACGAGGACTTCAACGGCGAGGGTCCGATCGACTTCCCCTGGGGCATGCTGAAATTCGCTCTCAGCCAGCTTGAGCCCGGCAACCCGTACAACATCCCGGCGCTTGACCAGTTCCTCTCGCAGACCGTCCCGGTGGTCCTGAACTCAACGGTCTGGAAGGACCCCACCCGCAAATCGGCGCTGATCGTCACCTTCGACGAGGACAACAACAACACCTCGCTGGGCTTCGGCAACGAGGGCAACCGGGTCGTGTTCGTGGTCATCCCGTCGCCCGGCGCGGTGGCGGCCGGAATGCGTGGCGGCGCCTTCACCGCCACCAACCACTACAACCACTACAGCCTGATGCGGTTCATCGAGGACTCCCTGGGTCTGCCTCCGCTGACCAACAACGATAAGTTCGCCGCCCCGCTGAACGAGTTCTGGGACACCACCACCAAGTCGGGTAGCGGATCGCTGGTTTAATACCGCCACGTGGGCGTTTATGCAGTCACCGGCTCGGCCTCCGGCATGGGGCAGGCAGTCGTCGAACGGCTCCGCGGGGCGGGTCACACCGTCATCCGAGTTGACCTGCGGGACGCCGACGTCGTCGCCGACCTGTCGACCGCCGCCGGTCGGCGCGCGGCCGCCGAGAAGGTGCTCACCGCGTGCGGCGGGCGGCTGGACGGTGCGGTGCTGGCCGCGGGACTGGGTCCCACCAAGGGTGCCGAGCGGATGATCACCGAGGTGAATTATTTCGGGGTGGTCGACCTGCTGCAGGCGTGGCGTCCGGCTCTGGCGGCGGCAGAACGCGCCAAAGTGGTGGTGTTCTCCAGCAATTCGACCACCACAACACCCGCCGTTCCAGGCCGTGCGGTCCGGGCGCTACTCGCCGGCGACGGCGACAAGGCTCTTCGCGCCTATCGCCTTTTCGGACCGGGCGGGGCGACGATGGCCTATGCCGCATCCAAAATCGCCATCAGCCGCTGGGTGCGCCGCAACGCCGTCACAGCTCAGTGGGCCGGTGCCGGTATCCGGCTCAACGCGCTCGCTCCCGGCGCCATCATGACGCCGCTATTGGAGCGCCAACTGGCCAATCCGGCCGAGGCCAAGATCATCCGGCAGTTCCCGGTGCCGATCGGCGGCTTCGGCGACGCCGGGCAACTCGCCGACTGGGTGCTGTTCATGCTCTCAGATGCGGCGGACTTCCTCTGCGGCAGTGTGCTTTTCGTCGACGGCGGCTCCGACGCCTTCTACCGGTCCGACGATTGGCCCCGCCCGGTGCCCGCGCGGCGGATACCGTCTTACCTGAAACAGACGCGCGAGTTCATCACAGGGAGAAGACCATGAACCATCGGATGCTGGCGATCCTGGCGATCACCGCGGCCGCCCTTACGGGATGTTCGAACACGTCGGAACCGGCGTCTGAGTCGGGTGAGCAGTCGGCAAAGCAGTCTCAACCGCGCACCGATACCATCCAGATCTCCTACGACGAGTTGCAGAAGGACAAGCAGATCAGCCGCAGCACCACGCTGGCGGTCGGGGACTTCCTGCAGGTGAGCCTGGGCTCCAACCCGTCCACCGGTTTCACCTGGGACGAGAAGCTGCTGATCTCCGACCCGAAGGTTCTGGCTCAGACCGGCCACGAAGCCATCGCCCCGAAAGAGAACCGCCCCGGCGCGGCCGGCAACGAGGTGTGGATGGTGCAGGCCATGGCACCGGGAAATTCCACGGTGTCGACCAGTTATGGGCGTCCGTGGGAGGGCGGCGAGAAGGAAGCGTGGGTGTTCTCGGTCAACGTCACCGTCAAGTGACACCCTGCGAGTCACTCCAGTAACTCCTGTCACGGGGTGCGTAGTCTGATCGGGTGCGTATCTCCTCGGGCGCCCGGGCCGGTGTCGCCACCGGGTTGCTGTTGACGGTGCTGCTCACCGGCTGCAGCAGCACCGTCGACGGCGCCGCGACCTGCCCGGGCTGCGGTAGTGACAGCGAACCCGCATTCCCCACCGCCAGGCCCACCACCTCGACACCGGCCACCAGCACCCCGCCCCCGACGACTCAGTCCCCGACCACCAGCAGCCCGGAACGGCCGGCCGGCGGGCAGACGCTGGAGCCCAACGCCAACGGCTACGTCTACATCGAGACCAAATCAGGCATCACCCGCTGCCAGATCTCCGCGGACACCGTGGGCTGCGAATCGGATTTCACCGACTCTCCGATCATCGACGGCCAGAGCGCCAACGGTGTGGAGGTCTCGGCCAGCGGCAGCAACCGTTGGGTGCTGGGCAATCTGGGCGCGATGCCCACCACCGCCATCGACTACGCCACCTATCAGGCGGTCGGCTGGACCATCGTCGCGGGCAGCGACGGCACCCGGTTCACCAACGACGACACCAGTCACGGCATGTTCGTCAGCACCGAACGGGTCGACTTCTTCTGACCCTGGCTAGGCTGGGCGACGTGGATTTCCGCGTTTTCGTCGAACCCCAGCAGGGAGCTACCTACTCCCAGCTGCTCGCGGTGGCGCAGACCGCCGAATCCCTCGGATTCTCAGCGTTTTTCCGCTCCGACCACTACCTGGCGATGGAGTGCGAAGGCCTTCCCGGCCCCACCGACTCATGGGTGACGCTTGCCGGAATCGCCAGGGAAACCTCGACCATCCGGCTGGGCACGCTGGTCACCTCGGCGACGTTCCGCTATCCCGGTCCGCTGGCGATATCGGTGGCTCAGGTCGACGAGATGAGCGGCGGGCGGGTCGAATTCGGTATTGGCGCGGGCTGGTTCGAAGCCGAGCACCGGGCCTACGGAATTCCGTTCCCGCCGCTCGGTGAGCGTTTCGATCGGCTGGAAGAGCAGTTGGCCATCATCACCGGAATGTGGGCCACCCCGGTCGGTGAGACGTTCGACTTCGCCGGCGCGCACTACACCGTCGCCGGCTCACCGGCGCTGCCCAAACCGGCGCAACGGCCGCACCCGCCGATCGTCATCGGTGGCGGCGGACCCAAACGCACCCCCGCCCTGGCTGCGCGCTACGCCTCGGAGTTCAACCTGGCGTTCCCGACGCTCGAATTCACCGGGACGCAGTTCGGCCGGGTCCGCGCCGCGCTGCAGGACGCCGGGCGCGATCCGGACGACATCACCTACTCGGCGGCGTTCGTGGTGTGCGCGGCCCGGGACGAGGCCGAACTGGCACGGCGGGCGGCGGCGATCGGCCGCGAAGTCGACGAACTACGCAAGAACTCGCCGCTGGTCGGCACGCCGGAGGATATCGCCGACCGGCTCGGCGCCTTCGTCAGCGCCGGCGTCCAGCGGGTATACCTGCAGCTCCTGGACCTGTCCGACCTCGATCACCTGCGGCTGTTCGCAACCGAGGTCATGCCCCGGTTGCGCTCCGAGCACTAGGATTGGGTCGCGTGGCGCGTAACGGTTACCCCGACGACCCGAACAACTACTCCGAGAGCGACCCGACCCAGTACGCCAACTTCGGCACCGGGGAGGCCTATAGCGAGTACGGCCCGCCGACCGGCGCCTACGGCGCACCGGTGGGATACGGGCAGTCACCGGCGCCCGTCCCGCCACCCCCGCCGTGGCATCACCGCCCGGCTGTCCTGGTCGGGCTCGGAGTGCTGACCGCGGCGGTACTGACGCTCCTGGTGTACGCGGTCGTGAAGTTCACCACTGCCGGCACCTCGGAGAGCCCGGCCGTGACGTCGAGCAGCGTCCCGGCGACTACGTCGTCGGCTCCAGGTGAGTCCCCGGCTCAGCCGCGGCCGACCGGACAAGGCGGCACCGAACCGTCGAACTCCAGCGTGGCCCCGCCGCCTCCACCCAGCACCACGACGGTCACCGCCGAACCGAGCACCAGCGCGGCCCCGACGACGACGGAGGCGCCCAGTCCGTCGACCACCACCTCGGTGACTACGTCGGTCACCACCGTCACCGAGACCACCACCAAACCGGTGTGGCCGACGCTGCCCCGGCCCACCAGGCCGGCACCGACGCTGCAGGAGCAGGAGCCGCCCGCCGGCGGCTGAACCGATTCAGGCCCGTCCGGCGTAGAACGCCACCAACGCTTCGGCGCTACGGACGGCGGCGCGGCAGGCCCTGGTGGTGAAGGGGTCGTTGAGCGGGTGATCGGCCCGGCGCCGCCAGCGCTGGGCGGCGGCGAACGCCGCCCGCGGGCCGTCGTCGGGTTGCTGCGGGCTCAGACCCAGTCTGCTGGCCGGATCGGTACCGGAACCGCCGATGATCCGGCGCAGTGAGGCTATCTCGTCGCCGGTCAACGTCGTCGGCCGCGAACGTAATTGGCTCAGCAGCCGCAGTTCCTCGAAGGCGTGGGTGTCGGCCAGCAGCGGCGCGATGTCGGCGACGATCCGCGGGGTCGCCGGAGTGGGATAGTGCTCCACGAAGCGGCGCAGCGCGATCAGCGCGGTGTGCGACTTGAGTTGGTCGGCGCGCTGGGCGAAGTGCTGGTCGATCACCTCCCGCAGCGCCACCAGGCCACTGCGCTCCAGCAGATCGTCGGCCAACGTCTGCGCGTCGTCGACCCCGGCGCGCAGCAGCGTCACCGCGATGCGGATGCCGAACATGCCGAACCGGTCCAACAGTTCGGCGCGGGTGTGGGCAGCTACCGGCAATCCGGGATCGTCGCGGACGAACCGGTCCGCGCTCAGCATGGCCTTGTTGAGCTCGGCGGCATCGATGCCGGCAAGTTTCCGCAGGGCGGCGAATTCGTTCTGCCGCAACGTCTGCGCGGTCAGGGCGAGCAGACCGGACACCGGCACCACTGCCTGGCAGACCCCGGTGCGGTCCAGTTCGGCGGTGAACCGCTGGGCGATGTCCTTGGCCGACAGCATCGCATCGATACGACCGGCGCCGATCTCGTCCGCCCGCGACGCCACCCCGATCACGCCGAGCGCCCCCGCCGCGCCGCCAACGATGTCACCGATTTGCTTGAGCAGGGCGATATCCGGGGCGTTGAGGGTGCGCAGCAGGAACACCACGGCGTCGACGCGCGGAACCCCGTCGGCCGGCACCAGCAGCCGCAGCGTCCGCTCGGAGACGTCGCGGGTCAGCGACGAGGTGCCCGGAGTGTCGATGATGGTGGCCGCGGCCAGTTCTTGCGCGGGCCACTCGACGTCGATGTCGACGACCTGCCGCGGGTCGAGCGCGGCGAAGTCGAAGGTCAAACCCTGCTCGTGCGGCGGCGCGCCGCTGCGCAGGATGGGGATGCCTATCCGCCGGCCGCCGCGGTGATTGGCGGTGGCCTTCGGGGTCGGGCCGTGCCGGAACCAGGTGACCAGGGTGGTGGCCTCGGTGGCGTCGGTCGGGGCGATGCACTCCCCCACCAAAGCGTTCACCAGGGTGGATTTGCCCGACTTCAGCGTGCCGGCCAGGGCGATGCGGATCGGTTCGTTGAGCCGGGCGCCGATCCGGTGGAGTTCGGCGAGGACCTCGGGACGTTGCCGGTAGCGGGGGTCGGCGTGGTAGAGCCGCAGCGTCGCATCGAGAATCCCGCGCACCCGGTCTCTCATGACGCCCTGGGAGGTGGCGCCAGTTTCTCGGCGTTGTCGAGGACCTGGCGCAGGATGTTGGCTTGCCGCTCCAACTCCCGGGTCCGGTTCGTGCGCTCAGCCTCCTCCAGACGGGCGGCGGCCAGCGTGGCCTGCAGCGACTCGTTGAGCGATCGTGTTGTCTGGTTGGCGATGTCGCGGTAGTGGTCGCGCAGCTGTCGCTGGATGTTCTTCAGCCGGTCGCGGGACTCCTTGGTGACCACGAACAACACGTCGTCGACGAACCTGCGCAGGTTGGTCTTGGCTTCATTGCGCACCCGCAGCAGACGGTTGTCCATATCCTCCTGGTAAGCCTTGCGCCCCAGTAGTAGACCCGCCCCCAGTGAGATCGGGTTGAACATACCCAGCCCCGCCACCGAGGTGAGCATGCCGAACATCAGCACCCCGCCGTAGGAGCCGCGCATGCTGGTGATCACCTTGTGCCCCGGGCCGATCGGCTTGGACTCCAGCTGCGCCAGCGACTTGAGCCGGCCCAGCTCCGGCCCCATCTCGTGGGCGTTCAGTGCCGGGATGTTGACCGCATCCAGGCCGGCGGCGACGAAGGTGCGTGCCACGTCGGCGGCCAGCGCCTCGGCGCGCTGATACGCCCAGACGAAGTTGTCCCCGACCGCGTTGGCGATGTCGTCCTCGACGCGGCTGCCGATCTCGGCCCAGTTCAGAGTGGGGTCGCATGCATCGATGACGTCCTCGGCATGCTGGGTGATGGCCCGGAACCGGGCCCGCAGATCATGGTCGACGTCGGCGGTCAGATCGGCGATGCCGTCGGTGAGAACCTGCTGCCACAACGCCGTCTGCTGCAACGCGTCCTGGGCTTGCTGTTTGCGGCGCTCCAGATCCGCCGTCAGCCTGCGGGCCTGCTCCGGATCAGTGAGCGCCGAGAGCTCGGAACCGACCACGAAGTTCAGATGTCCTGCGGCCGAGGCGATTTCAGCCAGCACATGATCGCGAACGCGGTCATTCTCGCGGGACATCACCTTCTCGGACAGGAACGTCACGATGGCCGGGAAGTTGGACTCCTCGTTGAGTTCAGCGTCGTTGGTCGACACGGCGTGACTGCGCAGCAGCGAGGAGGCGGGAATCACCGGCAACGCGACCCCGGCCCGCCGCAGGTGCGCGATATCGGCGTCGATCACCTTGCGCCAGAACGGGTAGAGGTCGGTCTTGGTGGCGATCACCGCGCCCACCGGGCAGATCTCAACGGCCTGCCGCAGGAACCGCATCTCCGGTTCGGTGAATTCCTGGCTGGCGTCACTGACGAAGAGCAGGGCGTCGGCGTCGGGCAGCAGGCCCAGGGTGGCCGACAGGTGCGGCTGCCCCTGGCCGCCCACACCCGGCGTGTCGATGAACATCAGTCCGCCCTTGAGCAGCGGGCTGGGTGCCGCCACGTCGAGTCGGAGGACAGGCCGGCCGGCGGCCTGCGCGGTGCGGCGCAGATCGGTGCGCAGATCGGCGACGGGCACGTCGATGGCGTCCTCGCCGCCGCTACCGTCGGCGACCACGATCCGGGCCGACGGCTGCTCGGCGTAGACCACCGTCGTGACCACGACGGTGCTCTCGTCGTCGCCCACCCGGGCCACCGGCATGTTCAGCAGCGAGTTGAGCAGCTGGCTCTTGCCCTGTTTGAGCTGGCCGGCGATGACCACCCGGATCCGGGGGTCGGTGATCCGCTCCCGTGCGGCGGCCAGCCGGGCGGACAGGTCGGCCCGGCCGTTGAGGTCGGCGACGGCCCGGGTGTGGTCGATCAACTCGACGATCACGCCGACCTTGCGCCGGTCCTGCGGCTGGTCCATCTCACCTTCCTGATCTGCAACCCTGAATTGCCACCCTGATGTGAAACCAACGGTATGCGCTGCACGCGCGAACGCGGCGGGAACCCGGGGGAGGGAGGTGCCGGGTGCCCGCCGCGTCGCCTGCTCAGGGCGTCAGAAGCCGACTCCGAGCAGACGGTTACCCAACGCCAGCGACGGGTCGCTGCTCAGGGAGGTGTCGTTGTTGCTCATCAGGTTGGTGTCGAACAGCGAGTGGTCGGAGTAGTCGTGCGTGGAGGCGTCGGTGACGGTGGTCTCCTGCACCGAGTTGTCCGAGTTGTCGGTCATCGTCGTGGTGGTGTGAGTCACCGTCGTGCTGGTGGCCTCGTGGCCGTCGGCCAGCGTGCTGTTGCCGGTGCCGCCCACCGTCGTGGTGGTCTGGCTGCCCGCCACCGTGGTGCCGTTGTTGACGCCGTTGTCCGATCCCTTGATCACCGAGCCGGAGTCGGAGGTGCTGATGGCGTCGCCGCCGGCCGTGGTGGTGCTGCCGCTGTCGCTGATCACCGCGGCCTGACCGGTGGAGATGTTGGCGCCGTCGTCGGCCAGGATGTCGCCGTTGGTGACCGCGTTGTCGTTGCCCAGCACGGCACCCTCGCCGCTGACGATGTCGCCGCTGCTGTCGCCGGCCACCACGACACCGTGATCGGTGGCGGTGTTGGACGTCTTGTTGCCCAGGGTGATGTCACCGAAGCCGAGGTTGAACGCACCATTCTGGGCGTTGGCGCCGGCGCCCTGGGTGGGGCTGAGCAGCGGGATATCGTTGTTGCTGGCCAGATCGGTGCTGTTGCGGCTGGCCAGTTCGGTGGCGTTGCGGCTGGCCAGTTCGGTGTTGGTCTCCGGAGCGAAAGTCGGCGACGGAGCGAACGTCGGCGCCGGGGCATAGGTGGGCGCGGGGGCGTAGGCGGGCGCCCAGATCGGCGCGAACGCCGAGTTGAAGCCGGTGTCGTACGCCGGTGCGAAGCCGTACTGGTTGGACACCGCGCGCTGCAGGCCGAGGATCGGATCGCCGCCGCCGAGCACCATGCCGGGAATGGCGGTGGCGGCGACGGAGGACAGCTGGGCTGCCGTGACACCGGCCAGTCCAGCGTCCCGCATGGCCTGCTCGGGCGCTGCGACGAATGCCCGGGCGGCGTCCTCGCTGCGGAACAGGCTGAGGATCCAGTCGATGAGAGCGATCATGACGAAAACCCTTTCGAGGCTTTGCTTGCCGGCCGTTCCGGCAATCTGAAGACCACGTTATGGGCGGAGACGACAGCCGGAAACGGGGTTTGGACCCCTCTTCGAAGAACCCCCACTAGGGATAGGGGGGCTTCCCGGTTAGGGGGATGGGGGAATTCACTGCTGGCCCCCAATAAGCCGAAACCCCACGTCGTGTGACGTGGGGTTCTGCGATATCGGCCGCTGCGGACCGCCCTGCTGCCGGCGGGTTAGAAGAAGTCGAAGCCGGGGTCGCCGGGGTGCTGCTCGCTCTGGGGGCCCAGCGCCGGATCGTGCCAGCCGGCGTCGTCGACGAAATCCGGACCGACCGGTTCGAACCCGGACGGGACCGTCGCGTCGTCGGGGGGTGTGAGACCGGGAAGTTGCGCCGCCGATTGGGTGCCGGGATGTTCGGACGGGGCAGGGGAAGGCGGCGTCACCGCAGGTGCGGGGGGCGCGGCGTCCGGTTCTGCGCCGAGGCCGGGAATGTGGATGTCGAAGGCATCGAACGCCGCTGCGGCGGCACCACTGGTCCAGACGTTCGCTGCCGCGGCGGCGTCCCCGAAACCAGGTGTCGTGGCAGACAGCGAATCGGTGACCACCGGAATCAGACTGTTGACGTCGGCGATCGTGACGCCGGTCAGATTGGGGTCGGCCAGATGTGCGTCGGCCAGCGTTCCGGCGGGGTCGGCGGCGTACCGGGCGGCCGTCGCGGGATCACGGACCAGGGCCATGACGAAATCAAGCAGTGAGTTGCCCATGCCGGTAAGGCTAATGGCGAAGGCCAGGTCGCGGATCGGTGCCGAGCCCAGCTCCGAGTCCCATCTGTTAGGGGATTGACTCCTAGGGGAAATCGCTTCGTTAGGGAGATTGCTGGGCGATGGTGGCGTCCCGCGTTAAGGTGGGTGCCACCGCGAGAAAGGGAATCCCCGCAGTGACCCAGTTTGACCCGGGCCAGCCTGCCCCACTCGCCGTCGGCCTCTCCATCGGGACCACCAACCGGGCCGCCGCCCGGCCCGGGCGGCCGCCGGTGGTCCGGCGGTCGGTCGTGACGCTGTGGGACGGCCGGCCCGCCGAGGTCGGTGTGCCGTCCCAGAATCCCGAACTCACGAGCGCCAACCTCAACCAGACCGGGCTGGTGCTGCGCGGGTTCGTCGAACGGGTGGGCGACCCGGTGCCACTCATCGGCGCCGACGGCTCCGCCCACCGGGCCGAGAACCTGCTGGCGACCGCACTCGACGCGCTCGCGCGCGCCGTCGAGGACGGCCGGCCGGCGGCATCGATCGTGCTGGCCGCACCCGCACACTGGGGTGCCGGCGCCATCGGGGCGTTGCGCGGCGCGCTCCGCGCAAGTCCGCTGCTGTCCCCCGGCGGCCTTCCCCCGATGATCGTCTCCGACGCCACCGCCGCCCTGGCCGGGCTGCAGACCTCACCCGGCCTGCCCGGCAGCGGCGTCGTTGCGTTGTGCGATTTCGGCGGCAGCGGCAGCTCGATCACCCTGGCCGACGCCGGCGCCAATCTGGCGCCGATCGGTGAGACGGTGCGGGTCGCGGATTTCTCCGGTGATCAGATCGATCAGGCGCTGCTCGGTCATGTGCTGGCCGGTATCCGCGCCGGCGGCGGGGACGACACCGCGGGCACCGCCGCGGTGGGAGCGCTCACCCGGTTGCGCGACGAGTGCCGGCTGGCCAAGGAACGGCTGTCCAGCGAGACCGCGACGGTAGTGCCGGTCGATCTACCGGGCTACCGGGCCGACGTCCGGCTGACCCGGGCCGAGTTGGACCGCCTGATCGACGAGCCGTTCACCGCGTTTCTCGACGCTCTCGGGGATGCGTTGGAGCGCAACAGGATTCCGGCCGCCACGCTGAGCGCTGTGGCCACCGTCGGCGGAGGCGCGGCCATCCCGGCGATCAGTCAGCGGCTGTCGGAGTTGCTGCGCGTGCCGGTGATCACCAGCCCCAGTCCGGGCTTGACGGCGGCGACGGGTGCCACTGTGCTGGCATCGCTCGGCGCCGCCCCCGACGCTCCCACCGGGATCGCCCCGATGGCCGCGGACGCGCCCACCAGCCTGGCCCCGGCGGCGTGGGCTGTCGGAACGGCGGGGCAGGCGGCGAACCAGTCGGCGTCCGACGGTTCTCCCTCGGCCACCTTCCGCGCGCTGGCGTGGTCACAGGACGAGGGTGCCGTCGAGGAGCCGGTGCCTTACACCGGCGGCGATTACGCCACCCCACCGTCGGGCGCGCGACCGATGGTCGAGTTCGACGCCCCGGAGGAGCCGACCGTCCTGGTGGCCCCACCGCTGCCCTGGTATCGGCGCCCACCGCTGCTTTTCGGCATCGCCGCCGCACTGGCCGCCGTCGCGGTCGGGGGCCTGGCGGTGACGCTGACCAGCAGTGACAGCACGCCGACGACCACGACCACGAGGGTGACCAAGCCGGGTGAGGATCCGGGCACCGGTTCCTCCCCCGCCCCGCCCCCGGTGCCGGTGACCACCACCGTCACCGGCACCAACGGGCAGACCACCGTCACCACGATCACCACGACCCCGGCGCCGACGTCGAGTGACTCGCCGTCGCCAACCACCACCACATCGACGACGACGCCAACAACAACGACGACGCCCACCACGACGAC
>JAULZA010000098.1:0-4624 GCA_032117575.1 Mycolicibacterium sp. | reverse complement strand
GGTCGCGCAGTGCGGTGCGCAGCGCCGGGTCCTTGACCACCACCACATGCCAGGCCTGGGCGTTGGCTCCGCTGGGCGCGAACCGGGCGGTGTCGAGGATGCGGGCCACCACGGCGTCGGGGACCGGCGCGCCGGTGAACTCCCGCACCGCGCCGGTGCTGCGCAGGGTGTCGATCAGGTCCATAGCGGTCATCATCGTCTCCTGCGCGAGTGCGGGGGTAGCCCCCGGCGCAGCGTTTGGCAGACTGGACAGCCGTGGGACCCGTGACCGCCGGTCCTGATGACAACCACGAAAGACACGTGTCGCCATGGAACTGCTGACATTCCTGCCCCTGATCATCATCATGGGCGCGTTCTTGTACTTCTCCTCCCGCCGGCAGCGCAAACTCGTGCAGGCCACCATCGACCTGCAGGAGTCGCTCCAGGTCGGGGAGCGGGTGATCACCACCTCCGGGCTGCAGGGCACCATCGCCGCGATCGCCGACGACTCCGTCGACCTGGAGATCGCCCCCGGCGTGGTGACACGCTGGATCAAGCTGGCCATCCGGGACCGCGTGGAGACCGACGAGATCGACGAGATCGACGAGATCACCGAGGGTGCCCCCGCCGCCGCCCCCCGCCTCACCGAGCCCGACCGGCTGACCAACGACTGAATAAGGGCTAGGCCCCGTACCCTTTCCAACGGGCGCACACGCTTTCCGCGACGACCGCGGCTTCAGAGCGCGGTAGCAACCCGAAGACAACGAGGAGAATCGACAACGTGGCATCGTCACCTGCGCCGGTGCAGCCGTATCGCTATATGGCGGTGTTCTTCGCCGCGATGATCGGTGTCTACCTGCTGGTGTTCTTGACCGGCGACAAGCAGGCGTCTCCCAAGCTGGGTATCGACCTGCAGGGCGGCACCCGCGTCACGCTGACCGCCCGTACCCCGGACGGCTCCAAGCCCACCCGCGAGGCGCTCGACCAGGCGCAGCAGATCATCGCCGCCCGCGTCAACGGCCTCGGCGTATCCGGTTCCGAGGTCGTCATCGACGGCGACAACCTGGTCATCACGGTGCCCGGTAACGATGGCAGCCAGGCCCGAAGCCTCGGCCAGACCGCCCGGCTCTACATCCGGCCCGTCGTGGGCCAGCCCATCCCGGTTGAGGCGGTCACCAAGAAACCGGACGGCACCCCGAATGCCGCACCCCCGGGCGGGGCTCCGCCGCCCGCAGGGGCGCCGGGCGCACCGCCCGCCGGCGCCCCCGCACCCGCTCCGGCCACTTCCGCGCCGCCTGCCAGTCCGGCGCCACAGCCGCGGCCCTTCCCGCAGGAGCCCACGCCGTCACCGACACCTCCCGTGCCGCCCGCGCCGGGAGCGCCGGCGCCCGCCGCGGGACCCGGCGGCCAACCGGCACCGCCGGGGCCGCCGGACCCGCGCAAGGACCTCGTCGCGCGGATCAAGTTCGAGAAGGAACTGCGCCAGAGCAGCAATCAGGCGCTGCTGGTGGTCGCGGTGCAGTACGTGGCCGGACGCTGCGGCGAGGAGGACTTCCTGGCCGGCAATGACGACCCCAATCTGCCCTTGGTGACCTGCTCGCAGGACAAGAAGTACGTCTACATCCTGGATAAGTCGATCATCAGCGGTGATCAGATCAAGGATGCCTCGGCGAGCTTCAACTCGCAGAAGGCGATGTGGGTGGTCAACCTGTCGTTCAAGGACGACGCCGCCAGGACCTGGGCGGACTGGACCGCCGCCAACACCGGCACGGCCACCGCGTTCACGCTCGACTCGCAGGTGGTCAGCGCGCCGCGGATCATCGAGCCGATCCCCGGTGGGCTCACCGAGATCAGCGGCGGCGATCCCGGCTTCACCCCGGAGAGCGCCCGCGAGTTGGCCAACGTGCTGAAGTACGGCTCGCTGCCGCTGTCGTTCGAGTCATCGGAAGCCGAAACCGTCTCGGCCACATTGGGATTGGCGTCGCTGAAGGCAGGTCTGATCGCCGGCGGCATCGGCCTGATTGCGGTGCTGCTGTATTCGCTGCTGTACTACCGGCTGCTGGGCACCCTGACGCTGATCTCGCTCGCCATGTCCGGCATCACGATTTATGGAATCCTGGTGCTGCTCGGCCGCTATATCAACTACACCCTGGACCTGGCCGGTATCGCCGGTCTGATCATCGGTATCGGCACCACGGCGGACTCGTTCGTGGTGTTCTTCGAGCGCATCAAGGACGAGATCCGTGATGGCCGCTCGTTCCGGTCGGCGGTGCCTCGTGGCTGGGCCCGTGGCCGCACGACGATCCTGTCGGGCAACACGGTGGTGTTCCTCGCCGCGGCGGTGCTCTACGTGCTTGCCGTGGGTCAGGTCAAGGGCTTCGCATTCACCCTCGGACTGAGTGCCCTGCTCGACACCGCCGTGGTGTTCCTGATCACCTGGCCGCTGGTGTACCTGGCCTCCAAGACGACGCTGTTCGCCAAACCCGCCCTCAACGGACTGGGCGCGGTGCAGCAGATCGCACGGGAGCGCCGGGCCGCGGGCCAAGCCGCCGAGGCGGCCACGACAGGACGGGGTTAGACCGTGACCGACACCGACGACATCGCGCTCGACACCACCACCGCGGATGCGACCGCGCCCAAGCACGGCTTCTTCAACAAGCTGTTCACCGGCACCGGCGGCTTCGAGGTCGTGGGCCGGCGCAAGCTGTGGTTCACGGTCACCGGGGTGATTCTTCTGGCGGCCATCGCCAGCATCGTGCTCAAGGGGTTCACCTTCGGCATCGACTTCGAAGGCGGCACCAAGGTGTCGTTCCCGCGGGAAGGCGCCACCGGCCAGGCGAGCGTCAGCCAGGTGGAGCAGACTTTCACCCAGGCCATGGGCGTTGCCCCCCAGGCTGTGGTGACCGTCGGCAACGGGGCCAGCGCCACGGTGCAGATCCGCTCGGCCGCACTGGACAACGACCAGACCGAGAAACTGCGGGTCGCACTCTTCGATCAGTTCCAGCCCAAGGGCCTTGACGGCCAACCCACTAAGCAGGCCATCAGCGATTCGGCGGTCTCGGAGACCTGGGGCGGTCAGATCACCAAGAAGGCGCTCATCGCACTGGTGGTGTTCCTGGTCCTGGTGACCATCTACATCACCCTGCGCTACGAGAGATACATGGCGCTCTCGGCGCTGGCGGCGTTGTTCTTCGACGTCACCGTGACGGCCGGCGTGTACTCCCTGGTGGGTTTCGAGGTCACCCCGGCCACCGTTATCGGGCTGCTCACCATCCTCGGATATTCGCTTTATGACACCGTGATCATTTTCGACAAGGTGCAGGAGAACACCAAGGGCTTCGAACACACCACCCGGCGTACCTTCGCCGAACAGGCGAACCTGGCCATCAACCAGTCCTTCATGCGCTCGATCAACACCAGCATCATCTCGATCATGCCGATCGTCTCGCTGATGATCGTGGCGGTGTGGTTGCTGGGCGTGGGCACTCTCAAAGACCTCGCCCTGGTGCAGATGGTCGGCATCCTGGTGGGCAGCTTCTCGTCCATCTTCTTCGCCACCCCGTTGCTGGTGACCCTGCGCGAGCGCACCGAGGTGGTGCGCAACCACACCCGCAAGGTGCTCAAGCGTCGCAAGCAGGCCGCTGCGGGCGAACTGCCCGAGACCGAAGCCGAGGCCTCGCTCATCCCGGACGGTGCCACGCAGCCGGCGCGGCCGAACCGACCGTCCGGCAAGCGCGGTAGCCGGGCCTAGTCGCCGTGGCACAGGGGTGCCGCCAGGCGGCGGCGGCCGCGGTCCTCGTCGTCGCCGTAACCGCACTGAGCGGATGCGCGGGCGGCGCCGCCGATCAGGTCAACTACGCCGTCGACGGCCTGCTCAACACCTACAACACCAACACCGTCGTCGGAGCCGCATCGGCCGGTCCGCAGGCGTTCGCCCGGGTGCTCACCGGCTTCGGCTTCCACGGGCCCGACGGACAGGTGCTGGCGGACAACGACTTCGGGTCGGTGACGGTGATCGGCCGCGAGCCGTTGGTGCTCGATTACCAGATCGCCGACAACGCCGTCTACTCCGACGGCAAACCGATCACCTGTGACGACATGGTGCTGACCTGGGCGGCGCAGTCCGGGCGGTACCCCGGATTCGATGCAGCCAGCAAGGCCGGCTACATCGACATCGCCGGCATCGACTGCCAGCCCGGGCAGAAGCGGGCACGGGTCAGCTTCCTGCCCAACCGCGGCATCGTCGACTACAACCAGTTATTCAGCGCGACATCACTGATGCCCTCCCACGTCATCGGCGACGAACTCGGCCTCGACGTCACCACCACCCTGCTCGGCGGCGATCCTGCGGCGGTGTCACGCATCGGCGATGCGTGGAACACCATCTGGGAGCTCACACCCGACATCGACACCAAGCGGTTCCCGTCGTCGGGTCCCTACCGGATCGACTCGGTGCTCGCCGAGGGCGCGGTGGCGCTTACCGCCAACGACCGGTGGTGGGGTACCAAGCCGGTCACCAAACGGATCGTGGTGTGGCCCCGCGGGCTCGAGGTCCAGGACCGCGTCAACAACGGCAGCTTCCATGTCGTCGACGTCGCCACCGGATCCTCGGGCACCCTGAGCACCCCGGATGACTACGACCGCA
>JAULZA010000097.1:0-26913 GCA_032117575.1 Mycolicibacterium sp. | reverse complement strand
CTCCGGCGGGGGCCTGATCGGCTACCACCTCGGGCGGCGCCGTCGGGCCCTGGTTCGAGGGCACGCTGTCGGCAATCTTGCCGACGTCACCAGGCCGCTGCGCGATCAGCAACAGCGCCTCGCTGGCCGACACATCATTGCCGCGAACGGCCTGCCAGATCTCGCGCAGGTAGTCCAGCCTGGGATGTTGCGGAGCGGTCTTGGTCGTGCCCGGTGGGAGGTTCTCGGGACTGGGCAGGTGCGATACCCCGTCGGGCGGGGTGAGGGGAGCGACAGCCGAGGCGTCTGGGGCGGGCAGCACGACCGGTTCGGCGGGTGGAGCGGGATCGGCACCGGCCACGGGTGCGACCAGGGCCGCCAGGCCGACACCGAACGCGCCAACGCTCACGCGGACCCCTCGCCTACCGACCACCGCCGCACCTCCGCATCGCGCCACCGTCACACCTCCGCTTCGCGGAGAAGGCATACACACGTCTTTCCGACTATGCCTGCGATTCGTTACACCTGCCACCCCGTCACAGCTGTTAGCCCCACCAAACGGTGGACGCGAGACGACGGCGATACCGTGGTCTTCGACCAACACGACAGGGATCGGGGGTACGACATGCGGGTTTCCGAGGGCCAGCAGGACGTCGACGCCGCCCACCGGGATGTCGGCTGGTTCCGGTTCTACTTCGACGACGACCGCTGGGAGTGGTCGCCCGAGGTGCAGGCGCTGCACGGATACCCGCCGGGCAGCGTCACCCCGACCACCGAGCTGGTGCTCGCCCACAAGCATCCCGACGACCGTGCGCACGTCGCGGCCAGGTTGGAGGAGACCCGGCGGCGCCACCAGGCCTTCAGCAGCCGGCACCGGATCGTCGACGCGGCTGGCGACATCCACCATGTCGTGGTGGTGGCCGACACGCTGACCGGCCAATCCGGCGCGGTGATCGGCACCCATGGCTTCTACCTCGACGTCACCCCGGCACAGGACCGCGACGCCGAGCGGCTCAACGCCGCGATCGCCAAGATCGCCGAGAACCGGGCCGTCATCGAGCAGGCCAAGGGCATGCTCATAGTCGTCTACGGAATCACCGCCGATGCCGCCTTCGAACTGCTGCGGTGGCGGTCCCAGGAGGCCAACGTCAAGCTGAGACGGCTCGCCGCGCAGGTGGTGGACGACTTCATGCGCCTGGCGAAGGACAGCACCAATTCCGATGCCGCGCCCAGCCGGGCCGCCTACGACAACCTGCTGCTGACCGCCGACCGCCGTATCCGCGGCGGCACGTGAGGAATCTGCTGCGGGCGCACCCACTGGTGTCGTTCTTCGTGCTCGCCTACGGGCTGACCTGGCTGCTGTGGGCGCCCATGGTGGTCGCGGGCGTGCCGGCGTTCTCCCCGACCCGACATGTGCCCTCGGTGTACACCCTGCCCGGGGTGATGATCGGCGTCACCGGCAGTGCGCTGCTGATGACGGCGGTCACCACCGGCCGGCCCGGTCTGCGGCGGCTCTGGCAGCGGTTGACCAGCTGGGACGTCGGCGTGCGGTGGTATTTGGTGGCGCTGCTGATGATGCCGCTGGGCCAGCTGCTGCTCACCGCGTTGCTCATCGGGCCGGGCGCGCTGCGGGCGTTGACGCCCGCAGCGCTGGCGCTCTACCCGCTGGCCTTCCTGTCGCACTTCGTGTTCGGGCCGCTGTTCGAGGAGACCGGCTGGCGGGGGTTCGCGCTGCCGCGCATGCAGCACCGGTTCGGCCCGCTGCGCGGCAGCGTGCTGCTCGGATTGCTCTGGGGCGGATGGCATTTCTTCCTCTACATCCCGAGCTGGATCGGCGGCGGCGGTGTATCGGCGGTCGCGAGCGCCCTGACCTTCGTGGCCTTTACCGTCACCGTCTCGGTGGTGTTCACCTGGTTGTCGAACAACACCCGGGCCAGCCTGCTGCTGGCGATGCTGCTGCACGGCTCGATAAACGGCACCGCGACCTACGTTCAGGTGCTCGCCGACCGCGGGATCATCGCGCCGGACGCCGCGGTGTTCAGTGCCGGTTTCGGGACAGTGTTGATCGCGGCCCTGGCGGCGGTGGTGATCGCGTGGCTGACCCACCGGCGGCTGAGCTATCCCCGGTATCGCTACGAGGCCGAACATCTGGATCTGGGCGTGGCCTTGGCGGCCCGATAGCCGACAATGCTGGGATGCGACGAGTTCTGGCAGCGGCGGCGGTCGTCGGCGCCCTGGCCTGGCCGGCGATGGTGAGCGCGGCCCCGGCCGGCGGGATTCCCCCGGTCAGCCCGCAGGCCGAGGCCGCCGGGCTGATCGACGTGCGCACCGTGGTGCCCGACGCCGTCGTCGACCTGCGCTACGCCACGCCCGACAACTTCACCGGCGTCCAGTTGTACCCGGCCGGTGCCCGCTGTCTGGTCCACGAGTCGCTGGCTTCGGGGCTGGGCACCGCGGCGGCGGCGCTGCGCCGGCAGGGTTACACCCTGGTGTTCCTGGACTGCTACCGCCCGCATGAGGTGCAGGTGCGGATGTTCGAGGTGGTCCCCGACCCGGCGTGGGTGGCCCGGCCTAGCCAGTACGCCCGAAGCCACGAAGCCGCCCGGTCGGTAGATGTCACCCTGGCCGCCGACGGCCGCTTGGTCGAGATGGGCACAGACTTCGACGACTTCACTCCGCGCGCCACCGCCTATGCCACCGAGGGTGTCAGTGCGGCGGCCCAAGCCAACCGGGCCGTGCTGCGAAACGCCATGGCCGCCGGCGGATTCGTGGTCTATTCCGGTGAGTGGTGGCACTTCGACGGCCCCGGCGCCGACGAGCCCCGGCCGATTCTCGACGTGCCGGTCACCTGACATAAACCGGCGCGTGATCGAGTGGCCCTGCCCCACGGGCGGTTAGTCGATATTGCCGATTACCGGCACCCTGTTCTCGGTCATCTCATCCATAGCCTGCTGCATCAGGGTGTGCACCCGTTCGGCGAAGGCGTCGGCGTCCTCGTCGTCCTCGACAGTCATCGCCGGCAACACCCGGGTGTCCAGCTTGGTCGGCAGCGGCAGGTACGGAAGTTGGCCTGTGGTACCGACGTTCAGCCCCCACGGGAACGACAGGGTTACCGGAAGAGCCTTCATCCGCAGCAGTTTGTCCAACCGCAGCGCGCGGGCCAGCCGCTCGCCGTCCGACAGCACCAGCAGCGACTCCCCCGCGCCGGCGGTCACGATCGGGACGATCGGCACCCCCTCCTCGATGGCCAACTTGGCGAAGCCGGTCCGGCCGCCGAATACCACCTGATTGCGATCCGAGAAGGACTTGGCGGCATCCAGGTCGCCGCCGGGGAACACCACCACATGGTGACCTTCGGCGAATGCCTCCTGAGCACTCTCCCGACTAGCGGGCTTGGCCCCGAGCTGCTCGACGAACGGCCCCACGCCGACGGTCCAGGCGAGCTGGTGAACCAGGAAGGTCAGCGGCCGTTCGAGTTCCAGTTCTTCCAGCGCCGCATTCACGGCCATCACGTTGAGGTCGAGGATGCCGCCGAAGCCGTGGTTGGCAACGAACAGCACCGGGTCGCCGAGTTCGCCGGCCTGGACGTCGATCTGCAGACGGTTGTACCGGCGGACGAACTCCACCATGCCGTTCTGCATGCCCTTCAGGACCGGTTCCAATTGGTCCGCGCCCGGCTCGACCACCTTCTCGACCGCGCCGAGGACGACGTCGGCGAGCTGGTTGAGCGCTGCGCGGTACTGCGGTTCGGAATCTTTGGCCATCGTTGGATTGTGCACCAAAGATCGCCACGTCGAAGCCGAACTCGCGGAGAGTAAACCCCTGCGCCACAACCAATGACGCAGAAACTAGGCGGTGGCCGCCTCAGCGGTCTTGATCGCGTGAGCCGCTGAACTGAACTTCAGCGCCGGATCTTCCACCGGGCCCTTGCGCAGCCGGGCATGGTCGGCCCAGTAATCCATCTCGATGGTCCACGGGCCGCTGCTGCCCTGCTGCGGGAAGTCGGCGCTGGCCCGCTGGATGTAACCGGCCGCGAAGTCCAGCATCGGCCGCCGCGCCATGTCGGGGTCGGCGACGGCAACCGCGGTGGTGTAGCCGTGCTGATCCATGTAGGACAGCAGCCGACAGAGGTGCTCGCAGAGCAGATCGATCTTCAGCGTCCACGACGAGTTGGTGTAGCCGAAGGCGAACGCGAAGTTCGGGATGTCCGACAGCATGAAGGCCTTGTAGACCATGCTGTCGTGGGCCTCCCTGTGGTGACCGTCGACCGACACCTCGACGCCGCCGAATAGCTGCAGCTTGAGCCCGGTGGCGGTGACGATGATGTCAGCCGGCAACTCCTGGCCGGAGGTCAGCAGAATGCCGGTCTTGGTGAACCGCACGATCCGGTCGGTGACCACCGACGCCTTGCCCTTGGCGATGGTCCGGAAAAGATCGCCGTTGGGTACCGCGCACAGCCGCTGGTCCCACGGGTTATAAGTCGGGTTGAAGTGGGTGGCGACGTCGTATCCCTTAGGCAGGAAGGTGATGTTGGCGCGGCGGATGATGCGCTTGGCCACCTTCGGGTGGCGCTGGCAGAGGTTATAGATGAACCGGCCCTTGCCGATGTTGAACCGGCGGGTCGCGGCGTAGGCAGCCTTGGGCGGCAACACCTTTCGCAGCGTGTTGGCCAGCGGGTCCTTCTTGGGCAGCGGCATCACATAGGACGGCGAACGCTGCAGCATGGTGATGTGCCCAGCTTTGTCGGCCATCGCCGGGATCAGGGTCACCGCGGTGGCGCCACTGCCGATGACGACGACGCGCTTGCCGGCGTAGTCGAGATCCTCCGGCCAGAACTGCGGGTGCACGATCTGGCCCTGGAAGTCTTCCTGACCCTCGAAGTGCGGAGCGTGTCCCTCGGCGTAGTTGTAGTAGCCGGTCGCGCCGAAGAGCCAGCTGCAGGTGACATCCCACTGCTGTCCGTCGCGCTCCAGCGTCACCGTCCACTTACCGGCGGCGGTAGAGAAGTCGGCCCGGACCACCTTGTGCTGCAAGTAAATCCGCTGAGCCAGCCGGTCCTCGTCGATCACTTCGTGCAGGTAGTCCAGGATCTCGTGCGCATCGGCGATGGCGTTGTCCGAAGTCCACGGCTTGAACTCGTAGCCGAAGGTGTGCAGATCCGAGTCGGAGCGGATGCCGGGGTAACGGAACAGATCCCAGGTGCCGCCGATGGCCTGCCGGCCGTCGACGATGGCGAAGCTGTGCCCGGGCCGCTTGACCGTCAGGTAGTGCGCCATGCCCAGCCCGGAGATGCCGGCGCCGACGATGAGCACCTCAACGTGGCCGCTCAGAGGCTCCTTTGGTCGGGCCTGATCGAGTGAAGCGACGGAATCGGCGACGGACATTGAGTCACTCCCGGAGCTAGGAAACGTAACGTGAATAATGTTATATTTCTCTCGCCTGCTGTCAAGGAGTTGCCGCGATCGAACCAGGAGGGGCCGCACCGATGACCGCCACCCCGGTTCGGCGTCGCGCACCGGTGCAGGCGCGCAGCCGCAAGACGGTCACCCGCATCCTCAAAGCCGCTGCCGCGATCGCCGACGAACTGGGGGTCCAGGCGGTCACCACCCGGACCATCGCCGACCGGGCCGGTGTCTCCTACCCATCGCTGTACCGGTTCTTCGCCGACCGGGAGGCCATCCTCGACGCACTGATGGAGCGGCACTGCGCCGAACTCGATGCCCGGTGCATGGAGGCGGAGCGCACCTGGAAGATCACCTCGATCGCCGATCTGCTCAACAACGAACTCGATCTGCACGTGCACTACTACCGGCGCTACCCCAGTTCGGCGCGGCTGTGGATGGGCGGACGCACGTCGGCCATCGTCACCAAACACGTCCGGGCCCGGATGCAGAACCTGGCCGGCCGCATCCACGCGATGCTGGTGTCAGCGGAACTGATTCCGGCCCACACCGACCCACGCGCATTGCTGGTCGCCATCGAGATGGCCGACCGCGTACTGGAGTTGTCCTTCCGCGACGGCGGCGACTTCGATCAGGCGATCCTCGACCTCGGCCGGCGCGCCCTCATTGCCTTCGGCCGTGACCTTTCCGGGGACCTCTCCCCCCACCCCGGCCCCAGCTGACCGGCATCAGCACCACTCCGGGGGTTTCATCGGCCAGCCGCTCGAAGGCGTCGATGAATCCCTCGACGATCATCTCGTGGTCGGGCACCAGCGTTGCGTCACAAGCGATTCCGACGATCAACCGGCCGGCGTAGGTGGAGATGGTGAAACTCATCGGCTGATCGCCCGAGACCGGCGCCCAGCCGACGATTCCTTCGACCTGACTGCCGGCCAGATACACCGTGGCGGGCGGACCGGGGACGTTGGTCAGGGTGCCCAGCGTCCGGTTGGCGAACAGGTCCACCGAAGCCTCGTAGAGCCCGCGGCTGAAACCGGCGATGGTCTCCTGAAACCGGAACGCGACCGCGGCCTCGTGGCCGTGCTTGATCCGGTCCATCCGCCGTTTCGCAGTGGCCAGCACTTTGCGCGGATCTGGCTCGTCGGTGGGCAATTCGAGTTGCACCAGCGCGAAGTCGTTGCCCAGCGAGTCAGGCAACGACGGGTCCAGCGGCTTGAGGTTCACCGGCACCATGAAGGTCACCGATGAGCACAGCGCCTCGTGCGCCAGCAGGTACTCGTGCAACGTCAGGGCGATGCAGGCCACCAGCACGTCGTTGACGGTGCAGCGGTTTCCCCGGGCGACCGCCTTGAGCGCGGCCATCGGCAGCGGATCCGACCAGGCCACGCTCTTCTCTTCACCGGCAGTCCCGGTCCAGATGGTCGCGTCGTTGCGGGTGCCGAGCAAGAGTTTGCGCGCGGTGTCCACGTCGCCCGGCACCGCGGAGAAGATGTCGACCAGCCGCCCACCGCCGGGCACGGCGGCCCGCACGGTACCCGCGACATCGGACGCCCCGGCCCGCGCCGCCGTCACCAAGGTGGCACCCGCTCCCACCGGGTTACGCAGTACGAAGCGGCCGACCTTGGCGGCCCGCTGCAGCAGATTGGACTCCGTTACCCGGGTCACGGCGTCGGTGGCACCGCGGGCGACCTCGACGACACCGGACCGTACGCGTTCGGGCAGCGGGCGACCGGGCGGGTGCAAGTGTGCTCCGGACTGGATGACCGCCGGCGCCAGCACCGGGCCACCCTGCGGAGTGGAGTCGAACAGGCTCATCGCCAGTTGCACCATCCGCATCCCATCGGCGATGGCATGGTGACTGCGCAGCAGCATGGCACTGCCGCTGCCATACCTCTTGATCCAGATGGACTGCCACAGCGGATGCTCGCGGTTGAGCGGGTCGTGACGGTGAGCGGCGACAAGCTCCTGCAGGGCGCGGGTGTCGTCAGGGTTGTGCAGCGACACCAGCGAGACGTGGTTGTCCAGGTCGAAGTCGGGGTCGGGCTCCCACCACCACGAGCCGTCCTCGTCCCGGACGGCGCGGCTGCGGAACACCGGGTAGCGGTCGACCAGGCGTTGCTGCAACACCGTGCGCAACTCGGCGAAGTCCAGCGGCTCCGAGGTCCAGACCACCGAGTCGACGACCATCAAGTTGTTCGGCCGGTCCATCTCCAGCCAGAGGGCATCCTGAATCCCCAGCCGGCGTCGCTCGCCCATGCTTACCTCCGGCCGAATTCTGATAGCGTCCGCCGACCATTGTCGCCCATGACGCGCCGACATTGCGGGATACCGCACAGGCAGTCCGACGCCCCTGGCAGGATTATGCGCGAAAATTAGACCAAAGGACCGTTTTATGCCACGAAGAGTTCTTCAGCGTCTCCTGGCCACGCTCTGCGCCCTGGGTCTCGCCCTCGGAATCGCACCACCGGCCCAGGCCTGCAGCCGGGTCGTCTGGCTGGGTCCGGACGGCGAGGTCATCACCGGCCGGTCGATGGACTGGCCGTACTCGTTCAACTCCCACTTGTATGCCGTACCGCGCGGCTCCACCCAGGACGGCGGCGGCGGGGAGAATTCCTTGACCTGGACCCGCAAATACGGCGCCATCGAAGCGGCCGGTACCACCGACCCGAGCGGCCCGATCGACGCGGTGTTCGACGGCATGAACGAGAAGGGCCTGGTCGCGAACCTGCTATACCTCGCCGAGTCCGATTTCGGCCCCACCCCGACCGATGATCGGCCGCGGCTGTCCTTCGCCGCCTGGACCGACTACGTCCTGACCAACTACGCCACCGTCGACGAGGTCGTCGAGGCGTTCACCAACCCGTCGATGTACATCGTCCCGGTCAGGTTCGGGCCCAACGGGATCGCCGCGCCGACGGTGCACATGTCGGTGTCCGACCCCACCGGTGACTCCGCGATCATCGAGTACATCGGCGGCAAGCCGGTGATCCACCACGGCCGGCAGTACCAGGTGATGACCAACAGCCCCACCTACGACGAGCAGCTGAAACTCAACGCCGAGTGGGACGACGTCGACAAGACCAAGGAGCTGCCCGGCTCGATCCGGTCGGTTGACCGGTTCGTCCGCGCGTCGTACTACCTCAGCAAGCTGCCGCAGACCAGTGACGAGCGCCAATCCGTCGCCGGGGTGCTCAGCGTGATGCGCAACGTGTCGGTGCCCTGGGGCATCGAGGACCCAGAGCATCCGAACCTGGCGCCGACGTACTGGCGGTCGGTCTCCGACTCGACCAGGAAGGTCTATTACTTCGAGTCGGCGCTGAGCCCGAACATCGTGTGGCTGAACCTGAACAACATCAACTTCGCACCCGGCTCGGGAATCCGGAACATCGCCGTTGAGGGCAACTACTCGATCATCGGCAACATCGACAAGGCGCTGGTCCCGGCCAAGCCGGTCAAATACCTGGAGCCCACGCCCGCCACCGCCTACCAGCCGGCTGCAACCACACCGGCCGACACCGCTGCCGCGGCTTCCGAGACGGACAACAAGACCGGCTTCAAATTGTGGTGGCTGCTGCCGATCGTCGCGGCGCTGGGCCTGCTCGGCTTCCTGCCGCGGCTATTCCGCAAGCCGAAGGTGGGGACTTCGGACACCACTCCCAAGTAGGGAGGCCCAAAGGGCCACCGAGTTTCAGGCCCGGCTGCGGGCCAGGTCCTCCAGCGCCCCGGCGGAGCTGTACTTGGGCGTCCAGCCCAGCGCCGTCTTGGCCCTGGCGGTATCCATGACCACGGGTGCGCGCACCGAGTGCAGCCATTCCACCGGCGCGGGGACGAACGGCAGCCGGGCAACCACCGCCGACGCGGCGGTGGCGGCCACATGCGGAACCCGCATCGCACGTCCGCCGAGGGTGGTGACCACATCGGACACCGTGATGGTCCCGTCGCCGGCGAGGTTGTAGGCGCCCTGCGGCGCGGACGTGGTCACCGCCAAGGCGATCGCCGACGCGACATCGTCGGGGTGGACCAACTGAAAGGGGGTGCCGGGATCGGGAATGGGCAGCATGCGCGTCGCCGCCCCTAACCGCCCGGGCACCAGGCTCCATGGCATGGCGTCGGCCAGCGCCGGGGCTTTGGGCCCGGCGACGATGCAGGGCCGCAGGATGTACACCTCCAGATCGGTATCGGCGGTCACCTCTTCCAGCACGCGTTCGAGGGCTGCCTTCTGCTCGGAGTAGTAGTGCTCGCGCGAGCCGCGGGTGGGCACGTCCTCGGTGATCGGCGTCGGATTGTCCGGGTGGTAGCCGTAAGCGGCGACCGAGGAGGCGTAGACGAGCCGGCCCGGCCGCGCCGCCTCGACCGTCGCCTCGAACACGTTGCGGGTGCCCTCGAGGTTTACGTGCGCGCTCTCCTGGCGCGACCCGAAGATGATGAACGCCAGGTGCACCACGACGTCGGCGTCGGTCACCAGTGCGTCGACGGCGTCGCGGTCCAGGATGTCGCCCTGGCGGTAGCTGGTCTTGGTCCAGCCGTGCGCCGACGGGTCGAACGGCCGTCTGGCCATTCCGATGATGCGTTCCACCTCCGGGTCGCGTTCCAGCGCGTCGACGGTTGAAATGCCGATCTCACCGGTCGGCCCGGTCACAGCCACAGTCAGCCCCATGGTTGTGACAATGCCCTATTTTGACGGCGACGAAACTGGGTTCAGCCGATCTCGAAGTGCTGGTAGTCCACCGGATTGCGCCATGCGCCACCCCACCGCCAACCGCGGTTGGTGAAGGCCCGCACGGCCGGATCGCCGGCTTTCAGCAGCGCCGGGTCGGCCAGGGTGCGGTCGAGGTAACGCGCCGCGGTCTTGGGCTGCAGGTCCCCGGTGTCATCGATGTAGGGATTGATCAGCGGGTTGATGTCGACCGCGCGGCCGTAGGCGTGCAGGGACCAGGCGGTGCTGCCCGGCAGCGGACGACAGTTGAACGCCGAGGTGTTGTTGTCGCGCATAGACAGTTCGTCGTCGGCGCCCGGATAGTGGTCGACCGTCCGCATCTTCTCAACGGGATAGCGCAGCCGCCGCAGGTCGTCGAAGATGGCGATGATGTCGTCGACTGAGTCGGAGTGCACCACGAGATTGCCGCGGTGGGTCTGACCGTCCACGCCGAGGTAGTCCAGTTCGACCCTGCGCAGCTCTTCGGGCCCGACCGGGCAGCCGGGCCGCCAGGTGTCGCCCAGTTCGGCGGCGGTGACGGAATGGACGGTCGGACCGACTGATACCGGTGGCGGGTCGGCAGGCGTCGTGGGCGGTGCTGCCGGGGTCTCGGCGGCGGGTGGGGCGGGCGGTGTCGGGGGTGCGGCGAGGGCGTAGCCGATCCCGGTCGCGGCGAAGGCGCCGACCGCCGCGGCGGCGGCAATCCGTCTGGAGATGACCGTGCTCATTACCGTGCTCATTACCGCCCGATCCCATCACAGGTCGGCCTGGATTCGTGGTTACGCCGCGGCTCCGGACCCGCGTCCAGTGCGGTGACGCCTCGTCGGTTCCCTGGTGTCGTTGCGTCCGCCCGGCCCGGCCTGGGCCTCCGGCTCGGAGTCCGCATCCGGCTCGGAGTCCACGGCGCGCAGCGACGTCGCGCTGCGCGGAACCACCGCCACGGCGTCGGGGGCGTCGTTGCGCGAGTACCCGCCGTCGACGATCGCCTTCAGCGGCTTCTCGATGGCGGCGACCACAGGTTCTGGAATCCCGATGTCGCGCAACGGTTGCACCAGCGGCAGCTTGTCGGTCGGCACGAGGTAGCCGGTGGTGCTGCCGCCGGCGCCGTTGACCACGGTGGTGATGTTGGAGAGCGGGACAGCGGCGAGGTCCAGGCCGCCCGGAATGGTCTCGTAGCGGCCGTGTACGTAGACGGTGCCCAGCAGCGCGTTGACCACGCTGAGCAAGTTCGTGGGGCGGTCTGGGTAGTCGGCCCAGCCGTCGTACTCGCCGTTGACGGTGACGCTGCGATACGGCGTGTCGGGCGGGATGAACGGCGTCAACTCGATCACCGGCACCCGGCCCAACAGGGAGTGGAAAATCCCGCCGGGTCCGGACGGATCACCGATCGTCAGGAAACTCAGTAGCTCCGGATCGGGGCGCTGCTCCGGCGGAAGCTCCATCAGTGCCTGCTTGGCATAGCCGACGGCAACCGCCCCTTGGCTGAAGCCGGCCACCACCAGCGGGCCGACGGTGTCGGCAATCCCCGCGACGATCCCCGCGGCGGCGACCGCGATGGACTTGTCCATCCCGATCAGGGCGGCCGGGTAGTCGATCCGGGCCACGGTATCGCCGGCGAAGTAGCCCGGCACCAGCTGTTCGGGGAAGGGCGGGTCCTCGGATCCTCGGGTTCCGCTCACCGTCAGCGCGGTGACGCTCCAGGCCGGGGCGGCGACGAGCAGCGCGGCGGTGGGGATCGCCACGATAGCGGCCAGCACATTGCGGCGCAGCGCCATAAAGGGACGTTAGCCGAGACGGGCTAGGGATTTGCCCTGTTCGTCCAGGACGTCGGGCCGTCCGGCACGGGCGGAAGCCCCAGCCCGCCACGTGTGTTTCCCGCCACGGTGTGTTTATAGTTCTTCACCCATGGGCATCCCCGGCCAGATCAGGACGATGCTGGTTCAGCGCCAACCTCGGCGGACCCGGGGGACACGGTTCTCGATGTCGGCGCGGGGATCGGCGGCGGTACGTTGGACCAGCTCCTCGACAACCTCGGTATCGAAGACCTTCGACTGGGTCGAGAAGTGGTTGCGCGGCCACGGTCTGACCGTGTGGCCCGCCGAGAAAGACGCGAAACGCCCGGTGGTCCACTACCTGCTGTTTGCCCGCCGCGGCTGATGAAGCTCAGCGCCCAGGACGCGCACGCCCGCCTGGCCGCCGGCGTGCACGGGGTGCTGTGCACGCTGCATCCCGAGCGGGGTCCCGACCCGGTGCCCGTGGTGTACGCCGTGGGCGACGGCCACATCGGCGTACCCGTCGACTCGGTAAAACCCAAGGCTTCGAGTCGGTTACGGCGCGAAGACAACCTGGCGGCCGACCCGCGTGCGGCGCTTCTCGTCGAGCAGTGGGACCCGGCCGACTGGTCGCGGCTGTGGTGGGTGCGGGCCACGCTTCGGTACGTGCCGGACCCGCCGGGACCCCTGGTCGACGGCCTCGCCGAGCGCCTCTCCCATGCGGTGCCGCAGTACGCCGACGCCCCGTTTCACCGGATCGTGGTGTGCCGCATCGTCGCCGTGACGGGGTGGGCGGCGAGCTGAGTAGGCTCAGCGGGCTTCGTCGCTAGTGCTTAGTTTCTTCGGCCAGCGCGATCAGCCGCTCCCGAACCAGATCGGGCCGTTCGTCGATGATGAAGTGGCCGGCGTCGACCCGCTCGAAGGTGTAGTCGTCGGCCTTGGCGGTGGCCGGCGACGCCAGCGACGGATGGATGGCGAAGTCGGCCATACCGAACAGGGCGCGGATCGGCACCGTCGCGCGGCGCTGCTCGGGATGCCGTGCAGCCTCGGGCAATTCGCGCAGCAGGAAGGTGCGGTAGGTGTCGGTGGCGGTGCGGGCGCACACCGGGTCGCGGAACCGGTCGGCGTAGATCCTGGCGTCAGCAGGGCTGACCCGGTGCCGCTTGGGACCGAAGCCGAAGATCACCTTTTCCAGGTACTTGGTGCGCTGCTGCAACGCCATCCCGATGCTGGCCACGAACGGCTGGTAGGCCAGGAAGCGCCAGAAGTGCGGCAGCGTGGTCCGCGGGGTCTGCCAGGGGTGCGCCATGTTGCACACCAGGTAGCCGTCGAAGCGCTCCGGCGCGGCCAGCAGCATCCGGTAGGCCACGAACCCGCCCCAGTCGTGGGCGACGAGCAGAGCCTTATCCACCCCGAGGGCGTCCATCAGGGCCAGCAGGTCCTGGGCGACGTCCTCCTTGGCCCAGCGGTGCGGCGGCGGGCCCGACCAGCCGTACCCGGGCAGGTCGGGGGCGATGATCCGCAGTCCGGGCGGCGGGTCGGCCAGCAGGTCGCGGTAGACCCAGTGGTGTTGCGGCCACCCGTGCAGCGCGATCACCGCCCGACCGTCCACCGGCCCGGCCTCGGTGACGTGGAAGCGCACCCCGCGGGCGTCGACGAAGGAGCGCCGCACGCCGGGGATAACGGGCGGCTCGGCTGCCGTCACCGGGAGGCTGAGGACGCCCTGGCACGCCGGGCCGCGATGAAGGACCGCACCCCCAGGCCCAGGAAGACGATCGACAGCAGAGCGGTGGCGGCCTGGGCGAAGACGGCCCCGGGCCGGTCGGCGGTGCCGTCGAACGCGGCGGGGAGCTTCAGCAGCGCGCGGGCGGTGCCCAGCAGGGCGAGTAGGCCCACCAGCAGGGCGGCGTGCATGACGTGCATCCGCAGGTTTTCCTTGCCGCCCAGCAGCCCGAGGACCAGCAGCACGACGCCGATGACGGCCGGGATCAGCGCGGTCTTGTGGACGCCGCCGGTCAGGAAGTACCCGCCCACGCCGAGCGCGATGTAGATGAACGAGAAGATAACTGTGATACGAGGCATGGGAGAAAGCCTAAGGTTTCGGTGATCCCCGCGCCCGCGGGGGGCTTGCACGTGCGTGATGTGAAGCGTTCTCGTGGGTGGAGCTAAGGGGACTCGAACCCCTGACCCCCACACTGCCAGTGTGGTGCGCTACCAGCTGCGCCATAGCCCCAGATGCGTGGTCGAAACTACACCACCGGCCCAGCGCCCTCAAAACCACCAACACTTTTGCCCGCCTCTGAGCGACACCTGGGCGGCCCGCCAACCTGGGAAAAGACTTTGTCGCTCGAACGCGGGCACTTGCACCCATGCCTTCCCGCCCGGCCTAAGGCAACTCACCCGCCGCTTCCGGCCCCAGCGCCCGCACCGGGGTGTGCTCATGCGGGGACTGGTCGCGGGTTTCCGGGGCGAACATCCACCCCACAGCCGCCAGCAGCAGGATCGCCCCGCTGATCCCGAAGGCCCACGCAAAAGACAGCTGCTGGGCCAGCAGCCCGACCCCGAACGAGCCGACGATCGACCCGAAGTCCGACATCATCTGGAACGTCGCGATCGCCGAGCCGCCGCGGGCCTTGCCGATGATGTCGGCCACCGCCGCCTGCTGCGGGGAGTTGTAGACCCCCGACGCCGCCCCGGCCAGCACCGCCAAAGCCATGAACACCGGCAGCG
The DNA here is from genome assembly GCA_032117575.1 of Mycolicibacterium sp. Classification (GTDB taxonomy): domain Bacteria; phylum Actinomycetota; class Actinomycetes; order Mycobacteriales; family Mycobacteriaceae; genus Mycobacterium. The sequence goes on along the minus strand of JAULZA010000097.1, from coordinate 12,334 downwards.
AGTGCGCCAGGCCGAGCACCGCCGTCGTCACCCCGGAGGCGGCCAGGCCGACGATCAGCAGCGGCCGCCGCCCGATCCGGTCCGACAGCCGCCCGCTGTACATCACCACCGCCACGTTGCCCACCGCGAACGCCGCCAGCGCCAGCCCGGCGATACTGGCGCTTTGGTCCAGCACCTCGGCGACGAACAGCGGCACCAAGGCGAACCGCAGGCCGAACAGTGACCAGCCGGTGGCAAAGTTACTGAGCAGCGCCGCGCGATAGGCCCGGTGTCGCAACGCCACTCGAACCGTCACCGCCGGTTCGTCGGAGTCCGAAGGCTCGGCCAGCGGCGAGTTACGCAGGCTCACCAGCACCACCACCGCCGCGAGCAGCAGCAGCGCCCCATAGATGACGAACGGCGCGCTCAGCCCCAGCCCGGCGGTGAGGCTGCCCACCACCGGCCCGGCCACCGAGCCGACCAGAAACGCGCCGGAGAACATCCCGGCGACCCGGCCGCGGGCGTCGGGCGGGCTCATCCGGATCATCAGGCCCAGCGCCGAGACGAAGAACATCGTCGACCCGATCCCGCCCAGCGCGCGGAACAGCAGCAGCTGCCAGTAGGTGTTAGCGAAGGCGCAGGCCGCCGTGGACAACGCCACGATCAGCACGCCGCTGACATAGATCCGCCGCTCCCCCAGCCGCTGCACCAGGAACCCGGTCGGCGGCGCGGCCAGCAGTCGCATCAGCGCGAAGGCGGTGATCACGAACGTCGCCGCGCTGATGCTCACCCCGAAGTGGCGGGCCAGTTGGGGCAGCACCGGAGCCACCACCCCGTAGCCGAGCGCAATGACGGCATTGGCGCCGATCAGCGACCACACCTCGCGGGGCAATTCCGCTTTCGTCTGCGACGTGCCCTCCGCGACCGAACTCACGGTGATGACTGTATTAGGACGCCCGAGCGCCGTTTTTTGTCGCCTGTGTCAGTGCCTGAATCAGATGCCGACGCACAGATTCACGATCGGGATCGGTGCGCAGATGCTGGCCGACACATAGGGCGTGGGACCCGGCGGCGGCGGTGGTGGCGGCGGTGGTGGCGGCGGCGGTGGCGGCGGCGGCGGCGGTGGCGGCGGCGGCGGCAGTTGCTCGACGCCCGCAACCAAGCAGGTGTCGGACGGGGCGTCGTAGAAGGTCCCCGGGCCGCACTGAGCCGCCCCGGCGACGGCGGGCGAGATCACCGTCCAGGACATCGCAACAATGCCGGCCAGCAGCGCGGCTTTTGCCCTCACCATGGGGCCTCCCTGAAGTGTTTCCCCGACCCTGGTGAATCGCCGAGGAGGCCGGCTGCGTTACCCACTCAGGCGATGACCGAATTCACCACGTCTCGGGCCGCCTCCTGCACCTGTGCCAGATGCTCCGGACCCAGGAACGACTCGGCATAGATCTTGTAGACGTCCTCGGTTCCCGACGGCCGGGCGGCGAACCAGGCGTTCTCGGTGGTCACCTTCAGCCCGCCGATGGCCGCGCCGTTGCCCGGGGCGTTGGTCAGCTTGGCCACGATCGGCTCGCCCGCCAGTTCGGTGGCGCTCACCTGATCGGGCGACAGCTTGGCCAGCCGGGCCTTCTGCTCGCGGTTGGCGGGGGCGTCCATCCGCGCATACGACGGAGCTCCGTACTTCCCGGCCAGTTCGGCGTAGCGCTGCGACGGCGTCTTACCGGTGACGGCCAGCATCTCCGAGGCCAGCAGCGCCAGGATGATGCCATCCTTATCGGTGGTCCACACCGAGCCGTCGTGCCGCAGGAACGACGCGCCGGCCGACTCCTCACCGCCGAAACCGATTGTGCCGCCGAATAACCCGTCGACGAACCACTTGAAGCCGACGGGCACCTCCAGCAGCGTGCGGCCCAGCCCGGCCACCACCCGGTCGATGATCGACGAACTCACCGCCGTCTTACCGACCGCGACGCTCGACGGCCACTCCGGCCGGTGGGTGTAGAGGTAATCGATCGCCACGGCCAGATAATGGTTCGGGTTCATCAGCCCGGCGTCGGGGGTGACGATGCCGTGCCGGTCGGCGTCGGCGTCGTTGCCGGTGGCGATCTGGTACTTGTCGCGGTTGGCGATCAGCGACGCCATCGCGTTCGGTGAACTGCAATCCATCCGGATCTTGCCGTCGGTGTCCAGCGTCATGAACCGCCAGGTGGCGTCCACCAGCGGGTTGACCACCGTCATGTCGAGGTTGTGCCGTTCGGCGATGGCAGCCCAGTAGTCCACGCTGGCCCCGCCGAGCGGGTCGGCCCCGATGCGGATCCCTTCGGCGCGGATGGCGTGGATGCCGACGACGTTCGGCAGATCCGAGACGTAGGCATCCATGTAGTCGTGACGCTGCGCGTGGGCCAACGCCTTGGCCAGCCCCACCCGCTTCACCTCGCGCAGCCCGCCGCGCAGAATCTCGTTGGCGCGCTTGGCGATCACGCTGGTGGCGTCGGTGTCGGCCGGACCGCCGTTGGGAGGGTTGTATTTGAAGCCACCGTCACGCGGCGGGTTGTGCGACGGGGTGACGACGATCCCGTCGGCCAGCCCGGAGCCCCGGCCCCGGTTGTAGGACAGGATCGCGTGGCTCACCGCCGGCGTGGGGGTGTACCGGTCGGCCGAATCCACCATCACCGCAACATCATTGGCCGCGAGTACCTCCAGAGCCGACACCCACGCCGGTTCGGACAGCCCGTGGGTGTCACGGCCGATGAACAGTGGTCCCTCGGTGCCCTGGGCGGCGCGGTACTCCGCGATCGCCTGCGTGGTGGCCAGAATGTGCGCCTCGTTGAAAGCGCCGTCCAGGCTGGACCCGCGGTGGCCGGAGGTGCCGAACGCCACCTGCTGGGCGATGTCGTCGGGGTCGGGTTGCACGGTGTAGTACGCCGTCACCAGGTGCGGCACGTCGATGAGATCTTCGGGGAGCGCCGTTTGCCCGGCGCGGGGATTGGCCGCCATACCGTGATTCTGCCGCTCGAAGGCAATACTGATCCGGTGTTCGGCCACGATAACCGGGAATTGGGTGCGGTGTTCGTCGGCGGCGCGATCGGCACCGCCGTCCGCGCGGCGCTGGCCACACTCACCGCCCCGCCGCCGGGGCATTGGCCGTGGGCGACGTTCACCGTCAACATCGTCGGGGCGTTCATCCTCGGGTTCGTCACCACCCGACTGCTGGAACGTCTGCCGCTGTCGGCCTACCGGCGCCCACTGCTGGGCACCGGCCTCTGCGGTGGGCTGACGACGTTCTCCACCATGCAGGTGGAGACGGTGCAGATGATCGAACGGCACCATTACGGTCTGGCCGCCGGGTACACGGTGGTCAGCGTGCTGGCGGGCTTCGTCGCGGTGTACGCGGCGACGGCACTGGCCCGCAGGGTGTCCTTGCGATGAGCGCTTGCGCGAAGAGCGGAAGGCACCGATGAGCGCTTGCGCGAAGAGCGGAAGGCACCGATGAGCGCTTGCGCGAAGAGCGGAAGGCACCGATGAGCGCTTGCGCGAAGAGCGGAAGGCACCCGTGAGCGCGGCACTGTGGGCGGGAGTGCTCGTCATCGGCGGTCTGGGATCGGTAGCCCGCTACGTGGTCGACCGCGCCGTCGCACGCCGGGCAGCCCGGTCGTTCCCGTTCGGCACGCTGACGGTCAACATCACCGGCGCGGTGCTGCTCGGATTCCTCACCGGCCTGGCGCTGCCGCCCCACGCCGCGCTGCTGGCCGGGACGGCCTTCGTCGGGGCGTACACCACCTTCTCCACCTGGATGTTCGAAACCCAGCGGCTCACCGAAGAGCGCCGCGCCTGGCTGGCGGGAGCGAACATCGTGGTTAGCGTCGTGCTCGGGATCGCCGCGGCGGCGGCGGGCCAGGCGATCGCGGGTCTGCTGTGACCGACGTCGCGCTCAAGCTCACCGCGTACTTCGCCGAACGCGAGCGCGCCGGTTCGGGGTTCCTCGCCGACGAATTGTTCGACCTTTTCGCGCAGCGCCGCGTCGCCACCAGTGTGATGCTGCGCGGCATCTCGGGTTTCGGACACCAGCGCATCATCCGCACCGACGAGTCGTTGACGCTGTCGGAGGACCCAGCGGTGGCCGTGGCGGCCGTCGACACCCCGCAGACCATCCGGGCGCTCGCCGGTGAGGTCGCCGCCATGACGACCAGCGGCCTGATCACTGTGGAACGCGCCCGGTTGCTCGACGGCGACGTTCCGGCGGTGCACCTTCCCGACGGTGACGACGCGCTCAAGCTCACCATCTACGTCGGGCGGAAACGTCGCGCCAAGGGGGTGCCGGCCTACCGGGCCGTCTGCGCTCTGCTGCGCCGGCACGGATTCGACGGGGCTTCGGTCTTCCTCGGGGTCGACGGGACGGCGCACGGCGAACGCCGTCGCGCCCGATTCGTCGGCCGCAACGCCGACGTGCCGTTGATGATCATCGCCGTGGGCGGCATCGCGCAGGTTCGGCGGACGGTCGCCGAGCTCGACGGGCTGCTGGACCGGCCGTTGATGACGGTGGAACGGGCCCAGTTGTGCAAAAACGGTGGGCGCCTGCTGCGCCGCCCACCCACGCTGCCGGCCTCCGACGATCAGGGCCGCCGGTTGTGGCAGAAGCTGATGGTCTTCACCTCCGAAGCCGACCGGCATGACGGGGTGCCGATCCACCGCGCGCTGGTGCGCCGATTGTGGGAGACCGGTGCCGCCAGCGGGGCGACGGTCCTGCGCGGGGTGTGGGGATTCCAGGGCGACCGGGAACCCCACGGCGACAAGGTTTTCCAGTTCGGCCGGCAGGTTCCGGTGATGACGGTCATCATCGACACACCGAGCCGCGTCGCGGCCAGTTTCGACATCGTCGACGCACTGACCGCCGGCCGCGGACTGGTGACCTGCGAGATGGTGCCAGCGCTGCTCGCCATCGACGGCGACAGCCGGCACGGCACTACCGAACTGGCCGACTACCCCTACTGACTACTGCGCCGCCCGGCTGTCGGCCAGCACCGTCAGCAGCACCACGGCGTCGGAGTCGGCGTGCAAATTGTGCCGCTCGCTGGGCAGCACCAGCAGATCGCCGGGCCCACCGGTCCAGCTGTCGGCGCCGGCAGTGACCTTCACCTGGCCCTGCAGCACCTGCAGGGTGGACTGCCCGGGGCTGTTGTGTTCGCCCATCTCGGTTCCGCCGGTCAGCGCCATCAGGGTCTGCTTGAGCATGTGGTCACTGCCGCCGTGCACCGTGATCGCCGCCCGCCCGGCCCGCGCCGACCGCGCGACGTTCAACTGCTCCTCGGCGAGGCGTGTCAGTGAAATTCCGTCCATATCCGATCCCTCCAGGGCCTATTCAAAAATCAGGCCAGCAGCAGGATGCCGCTGACCATCAGTGCCACCACCTTCGCCGCTTCGAAGCCGACGTAGACCAGGTGCGCGCGGGAGCGGCCGGACTCGGCCACGGCGGCGTCGGCCAGCACGGCGTCCGATCTGCGGGTGAGGGCAGGGCGAACCCCGACCACCTGTGCCCCCAGCGCGGCGACGGCCACTCCCAGGGCCACGAACACCGATACCGGCGCCCCGCCCAGCACCACCCCGACCAGAGCCACCGCGGCCAGTGCCACCTCGCAGATGTTGAGGGCACGGAACACCAGCCGGCCGATCCCCAGGCCGATCTGGATCGTCACGCCGGGGGCGCGGAACTTCAGCGGCGCCTCCAGGAACGAAATCGCCAGCACCATCCCCAGCCAGAGGAATATCGCCGCGGCTGCCAACGCCAGCCAGTGATTCATTGCTTCCTCCACTCCCCTGCCCCGATCATCTCAGACCGGCGATGATCGGCCAGGGGTGATGATGGACAGATGAGCGGTGACCCGGTGGAGGTGCTGCGGCGCTGGGAGGACGCCGGCGCGCACTGGGCGGTGATCGGCCGGCACGCCGGTTCGGTGACGGTCGGCCTTTACCGCTGCGACGGCGGTGAGGAGGTCGACCGGGTCACGTCATCCGACCCCGGCCTATTGAGATTCCTGGACGGCCGAGAGGCGTCCGGCTAGCGCCACTGACCGGGCGCGCTCCAGTTGGGCACCATGTCGTCGACGTTGGGGATGAACTGCTTGACCTGCCCGGGCGGCAGCGGGTTGCCCGGCACTCCGATGTTGACGCCCGGTCCCGGAATCCCCGGAACCCACGGATGCCAGGAGTCGGCATGGGCCACACCCGCACCGGTGGTCAGCGCGATGCCGGCAACCGCACCGACGATCAGCGTGCGCGCGACCTTGTTCATCACCCCTCCGACGTCCATCAGCCCTCCGGACCTCATGGCGGGGGACCGTACATCCCGCGGGGGCTATAAAGGTATCCGGCACCGGAAAGTCACCAGAAGGGGCAGGGAGGCCGCCATGGGTTGGTACACAGCGTTGGCCGGGATGACCGTCGCTCTTGCGGCGGCTGCCGGTCTGACCGGCTGCGCCGAGAAGAAGCCGGCCGACGCCGCGGCCGACTCGTCCGCCTCGCCGTCGGCGGCGACTTCGTCAGCCGGCTCGCAAACCCCGACGGACAGTTCGTCGGCCGCCTCGCCCGCCCCCACCACGGCTCCCCGGACCGAGACCTGGATTGCGCTCAAGCCCGGGGACTGCCTGGCCGATCCGCCGCCCACCGACCCGGCGGTGGTCACCGTGACCCTGGTCGACTGTTCGCAACCGCACATGGCGGAGGCATTCTTGCGCGCCCCCATCCCGGTCGACGCCGCACTGGACACCACGGCGAACGCCGAGTGTGAGGCCGGCTTTGCGCAATACACCGGTCGTCCGTCGGCGGGTGGGCCTTATATCGTCGGCTACTTGATCGACTCCGCCCAGGACCGCACCGGCAATATTCCGCTGCCGAGCACGGTGATCTGCCTGCTGCAAGGCGCGCAGGGTCAGCCGCTCACCGGCTCGGCCAAAGCCTGACTTGCAGCCTGTTAGCCTGACCGCCAGCGAAGGAGGGGTGAACTGTGTCTCGCACGCTGCCTAACTTCGCCACCCACGACGAGGACAGCAAGAACCACCCGATCGACGCACCGATCGAGCCGCCCGAGTTCATCCGCCGGTATCTGGCCCGCCAACTCCAGCTGCGCGGCGGCGAGCCGGGCCGGCTGCGCATTCTGGACGTCGGCTGCGGCCGCGGAGACACCGTTGCCTGGTTGTGTGCGCAGGACTGGGACGCGCACGGCATCGACGTGTCGGCCGACTACCTGGCGCGCGGCCAGGGGTATCTGCGTGACGCACTCGGCGCCGATCCGGCGCGGCTGCAACTGATCAACGCCGACTTCAGCTACCCGTTAAAGGACGCGGCGTTCGACATCGTGTTGTCCGACCAGGTGATCGAGCACGTCGGCGACCTCGATCAGTTCGCCGCGGAGGTGGCCCGGGTTTCGGCACCCGGCGCCGTCGGAATGCACATCTTCCCCGCCAAGTGGCGTCCGGTGGAGACGCATCTGCTGATGCCGCTGGCACATTGGCTGCCCAAGGGTGCCCTGCGCCGCGGCGCCGTCAGCGGCCTGTTGCGTGCCGGCGTCGGCGCGAAGTATTTCCAGGATCTGCCCCACAGCGACCGGGCCGCGATCTACAACGCCTTCAGCGAGGACGAGACGTTCTACCGGCCGCTGCGCGACACCGTCGAGACGTTCCACCGCCACGGACTCCGGTGCGACGCCCGGACACCGTCCCGGGAGAAGATCGGCTTTCACCTGCCCAGTTCCCCGGAGGCGGCGCTGCCGCTGCTGGGCTGGCTGTACCGCAACTTCGCCAGCGTGGTGCTCTACACCGAAAAGCCGTAGCCGCTCGGCGCGACGTTGCGCACGGTGCGATCAGACCCGGTGAATTCGTAAGCCGCCCAACAGCCATGAGCGCGGCGCTGTCAGCTTGACAGCGCGACCACGAACGATAACAGTGGTTTCGACAACACCGTTGTCGTATGTCGCGCGGCTTAGCCGCGTCCGGCGTGCGACCGATGCAAAAGGGGACCCCCATGACAGACCTCACCTATGAGCCCCAGACCGGGCATACGCGAACGCTCGCGTCCCGGCTGTGGACCACCACCCTGGCCTCCGGGGTCATCACCGCGGCCCTGGGCGCGCTGATCCTCGCCTGGCCGGGCAAGTCACTGATCATCGCCTCCGCCCTGTTCGGCGCGTACCTGCTGGTCAGTGGCATCGCCCAGGTGGCCATGGCGCTGGCCCTGCATGTGTCGGGCGGCGCCCGATTCCTGATGTTCCTCAGCGGGGCAGCGTCGGTGGTCCTGGCGATTCTGGCCTTCCGCCACTTCGGCGAGGGCTACGCCCTGCTGCTGCTGGCCATCTGGATCGGCATCGGTTTCATCTTCCGCGGCGTCGCGACCACCGCCGCGGCGATCAGTGACCACGGCTATCCCGGCCGCGGCTGGGCGATCTTCGCCGGAATCATCACCATCCTGGGTGGCGTGGTCATGCTGTCGTATCCGTTCGATTCAATCACCGCCCTGGCTCTCGTTTCCGGAGCATGGCTCGTCGTCGTCGGCTTGTTCGAGATCGGCGGCGCCTTCGCGATCCGCAAGGAACTCGCCTGACGTCTGCGGGATGATGACGGGTTGACTTGTTGCGCAACCCAACACGATGTCCTGCGATAGGCAGCCCCTCGTCGCCACGAGCGACGGGGGGCTGTTCCTTTTGTGGTCACGACGCTTCCGCGGACACAGGCTCGGACGGCCTTGACAGGACACCCCCTATCGACAACAGTGTTGTCGTTACTGCCGCCGACGAGGAGCCCGCATGATCACCGACCCCATTCAGCGCAAGGCCTATGACGCGGTCACCGGTGCGCTGCCCTTCCCCGTCGATCCGGCGAAAGTAACTGTGGAACAGGGGGCTTCGTATCTGCCAAGCCCGATCAAGTTGCACGACTACGCCGCCGGCGTGATGGCCGCGTTCGGATCGGTGGTCGAGCACATCGGCGCCGTGCGTGGTCTGCCGTCACAGACCATGACGCTGAACCGCCGGCTGTGCGGGTTTCACCTCAACGAGCTGCAGACGGTGTTCCTCAACGGCTACTCAATCATGCTGGACACCTGGCCCATCACCCCGGACAACGGCACCTACCGCGCCAAGGACGGCCGCTTCGTCACCATGATCGGCCTGCACCCACACCTGCGTGACGCATTCCTGGACTACTTTCAGTGCGCGAACTCTCAGCCGGCCCTGCAGGCCGCCGTCGAGAAGTACACCTCCGAGGAACTGGAACGGGAGGTCTTCGGCAAGCTGAACCTTGGCCTGGGCATTGTGCGCACCCCGGAGGAGTGGCTGGCCCACCCGCAGGGAGCGGCGACCGCGAAGCTGCCGATGATCGACTTCCAGCAGCACGGCACCGACAAGAAGCGGGTGCTGGGCACGGCCAAATACCGGCCGCTGGAGGGTGTTCGGGTGGTCGACCTGACCCAGGTGGTCGCCGGACCGAGTTGCGGTTACCTGCTGGCCGAGCAGGGCGCCGACGTGATCCTGGTGCACCCGCCGCGCGGTGACTGGGTGACCCCGATCTGGCTCAGCGTCAACTTCGGCAAGAAGTCCATCCTGACCGACCTCAAAGACCCCGCCGGCATGAAGCGGTTCGTCGAGATGCTCAGCGAGGCCGACGTGCTGATCTCCAGCCAGCGGCCCGGTGCACTGGACCGCCTGGGGCTCAGCGAGGCAGAGCTGCGCCAGATCAACCCCAACCTGATCTACGCACCCGAGTCGTGGGCGCCGCCCGGCACGCCGTGGGCGAGCCACCGTGGCTTCGAACAGATCGCCCAAGCCGTCAGCGGCGCGATGCATGTGCATTCCGAGGGACTCGGCCTGGACGCCCCGACGGTGACGCCCGCCCTGATGAACGACCACATCACCGGCTACCTGCTGGCCATCGGCGTGGTCGCGGCCCTGGCGGAACGGGAGGAGAAGGGCGGCTTCTGGCGCGTCGACACGTCACTGACCCGCTGTTCGACGCTGGCACCCGAACTCGTCGGACCCGTCGACTCCGAGCCCTACGTGCCGATCACCATGCAGGACCTGCTCGACCACGCCGTGGACCAGCCCGGGCCATGGGGCACCTTCACCCGGATGGCCCCGTCGGTGACCTTCAGCCACACCCCGTCGTTCGCGCTGCGGCCCGCCCCGTACCCGGGTACCGACCCCGACACCATCGGCTGGAACGCCAAACCCGACGGGCCGCCGAAGGTGACGCACTACCCGTCGAAGTTGGTGCGCGACGGCCTGATTCGCAACTTCGTGCCCAACTTCGGCATGGAAGACCGCTGCGACGGCGGCGGCGTGGTCAGCATGATCGTCAACCCGGCCAACCTGGAAGCCCAGTTGCAGAAATACTCGACGGCCGGGCACTGACACCTCAAGCCGTCGTCGCGACGGAGCTGGCGGGTTGCCGCTGGGTTTCTTCGTCAAGGACGGACGCGACCGGTTCGGCATCGCCGATCAGCGGCCCGAGCCCCTGGCCGACCTGCCGAAGTTCGCCAACGAGTCTCTCGACCCGTCACGCTGCGGCGGCGACATCGTCGTCCAGGCCTGCGCCAACGATCCGCAGGTCGCCGTCCACGCCATCCGCAATCTGGCCCGGGTCGGGTTCGGCACCGCGGCGGTGCGGTATTCACAGCTCGGCTTCGGCCGCACCTCGTCGACAACTCGCGAGCAGTCCACGCCGCGAAACATGTTCGGCTTCAAGGACGGCACCGCCAACATCAAAGCCGAGGACACCGATTCCCTCGACGAGCACGTCTGGGTATCCGGCGACGAGAGTCCGCAATGGCTCTCGGGCGGAACTTATCTGGTTTCCCGGCGGATCCGGATGCGCATCGAACCGTGGGACCGCGCCACCCTGGAGGAACAGGAGCGGGTGATCGGACGGGCCAAGTCCACCGGGGCGCCGTTGGGGCGCCGGGCTGTTCTTCGTCGCCTTCATGCGCAACCCGGTGACGCAATTCGTCCCCATGCAGTCGCAACTGGCCGCCAACGATCTGCTCACCGAGTACATCGCTCACACCGGCTCGGCGGTGTTCGCCTGCCCGCCAGGACTGCGCGACGGCGACTTCTGGGGATCTGGGCTGCTGGACTGACGTCAGTGGGCGTGTTCGAAGACCACCAGCGTCTCCACCAGCTTGTCGTCGACGAAGTAGGCGCGGCAGGTGAACGGGTCGTTGAGCATGTCGCCGAATGCGTTCGGCACCTGCACAATCCCGGAGACGCTGCGCACCGTGATGTTTGAGCGGTCGACTCCCTTGAAGGAGTCGCGGCTCAGTGCGGACAGGTCCGTGGTCTCCGGGTCCAGTTGTGACTCCACCACCGTCAGCTCGGCGAGTTTCGCCGATTCCGGCGACGGCAGCCGAGCCAGCACGTCTTTCTCGCAACGTTCCTGTGCCAGGCGCTGATTCGGCGCCTGGCGGAGGGCGAAGACGTTGCCGATCGTGAGGCCGATGAACAGGGCCACCACCGCGATCAGAAGAAGACGCGTTCGGCTCATGTGGTGTCCTCCCTACAGTCCGGTGAGGTCATCGGGTACATCGACGGCGTACTCGCGCAGGACTTCCAACGGGACGGCGTCGAGGGTGCGCTCGTGGGTGGCGGCCAGCACCACCGGCGCGGCCCGGCCGTCCGCGTGGGCGCGCAGCCAGTTGCGGGCGGTGACGCACCAGCGGTCGCCGGGTACCAGGCCGGGGAAGCGGTACATCGGCATGGGTGTGCTCAGGTCGTTGCCGATCGACCTTTGGTGGTCGAGAAACTCGGCGGTGACCACCGCGCAGATGGTGTGCAGCCCGCGGTCCTTCGGCCCACTCGAACAGCAGCCGTCACGGTAGAAGCCGGTCATCGGCTCGGTGCCGCACGGGTCGAGCGGTCCACCGAGCACGTTGCGATCAGCCACCGCTGAATCGTAAGCGGATCACGGGTGATCGTGGTGGTGTGCGCCGGACTCCTCGGGGGACTCCTGCAGCGCATCAGGAGTCACGGGAACCTGGTCCGCCCCGGCCTCGAGCAAGGACTCGTTGACACCGTCTCCGGCGTTAAGTCCCATGTCCGTCACCGGCGCGCTGGCGGGTTCGCTACCCGCTGCCGGCGGATGGTGCTCCGGCGTCGTGTGGTGTTCGGCATGCACCTCGACCGTCCCGTGGTGGTGCTGATGACCGCCCTGAAACAGTGAGGCCAGACCAACCGTCACCGCGCCGGCCATCACAGTGTTGGCGCCGAGCAGGACTGCGGCCCGGCCGAAAGCGGGAACCTGGTGGGCTTCGATACTTCGCATCCACGCCCACGCCGCACCCATGACGACGTAGCACTGAAGCAGTAGGGCGCAGATACCGG
>JAULZA010000096.1:0-7562 GCA_032117575.1 Mycolicibacterium sp. | reverse complement strand
CACCGACCACAGCGCCGAGGGACAGCGGCACGGCGGCCGGCCAGTCGACGTGACCGCCCACCGCGAGCACCGGGAGCGACACCGCGGCGATGGCGGTGGCAATGGCCACCTTGGCGGCGTTGGCCGATACGATGTCCATCCGGACGGACAGAACCAGAACCAACAGCAGGTAGGTCAGCCCGTCCAGCACGATGAATCCGGCCCAGACACCGACCAGGAAGATCAGGCCCAGCTGCGTCGGACCGACCCGGGGAGTGTCCGCACGCGCGGCCAGCCAGCGGGTTGGCCGCACCCCGAGCAGGACCACGGCGACGAGCAGGGCGGCCACGATCGCCAGGTGCAGGCGAGACGGCGGCACCACTTCAGAGAGGTACGCGCCGAGCACCGCGCCCAGTGCCCCGGCGGCGGCGAGCGGGGCGACCAGACGCCATCGGATCATGCCGGCCCGCATGAACGAGGTCAGCGCTGCCACCGACCCGAACAGGACGGCCACCCGGTTGGTGCCGTTGGCCAGTTCCGGGTCAAGGCCGACGGCCAACAGCGCGGGCAATGAGACCGCGGATCCGGCCGAAGCCAGGGTGTTGGCGAAAGCCAGGCCGACGCCGGCGAAAAACAGCAGGACAGTCACGAAGACGCCGGTTCCGGCGGGCCAGTCCTCGAACGCTTAGGGGGTGACTTCGTGCAGCTTGCCGGTGGCGACGTCGAACACGAAACCGCGCAGCGAGGTATGCAGGGTGACGAACGGGCTGTTCTGCACCCGGCGCAGCGACTGTCGGACGTCCTCCTCGACGTCGGGGAAGGCCTCCGCCGCCCATTCCGGCTTGATACCGGTGTCGTTCTGGATGTCGCGCTTGAAGTCGTCGTCGGTGAAGGTCACCATGCCGCAGTCGGTGTGGTGGATCAGGATGATCTCTCGGGTACCGAGGAGGCGCTGGCTGATGGCCAGCGAGCGGATCTCGTCATCGGTCACCACACCCCCGGCATTGCGGATGACGTGCGCCTCGCCCTCTTTGAGGCCCAGAATCCGGTAGACGTCCATCCGGGCGTCCATGCAGGCCACCACCGCGAGATGCTTGCTGGGCGGCAGCGGCAACGGGCCGGAAAACGTCTTGGCGTACTCGGCGTTGTTCGCCAGGTACTCGTCGGTCACACTCACGGCTGCCTCCTGTGATCGGGTCACGAATGCTCGCCGCGATGGTAGCGGTCAACCCAGCCGGTGTTCTCGCCGGAATCTCCGCGAGCTGAAACTAGTCGAGCGGCGGCGGGGGCGGGGTGGCGGTCACAGTCGGCCGGAACGAGTTGACCGACGATGTCGTGGTGGTTACCGCGTCCATCGTCGCGGTGGCCGGTGCGAGAACCACCCCCGGTTCGACCGACTTCGATTCCTGGGAGAGGCCGAAAAGCCCGATGCCGACTATTGCCAGGCCAGCGAGGGCAGCAGTCCCCGCGCGTGTTTGCGGTTTCATATACTTCGGGTTACCGGCCGTTCACCGGGCCAAACCCAAACACCGGTGAATTTCCGATCAACCAGGACCGCCGAAGCCACCGTCCGAGTCATCCTCACCGGGGTTCTGGCTGGGCAGGCCGACCGGGCCGCGGATCGAAGGGGTGACCATGTTGCCGCCCTGCGTGGTCTCGCTGGGGCCCGGTCCGCCGAACTCACCACCGGAGTCGGTGCCCCCGCCGCCCGCCGCCGGGCCGCCACCACCACCCCCGTCCATTCCGCCGCCGGGGCCCGCACCGGGCGGCGCGCCACCACCACCGCCCGCCGGTGCCTGCCCACCACCGGCCGGCGGCGCCACCGGCACGGTGGTGGTCGACGTCGTCGTTGACGTCGAGGTGGACGTGCTGGTGGAGGTAGTGGATATCGAGGTGTCTGTGGGGCCGCTGTTGTCACCGCAGCCCGCGAGAGCCCCGGACAGAACCACGGCGGGCACCCACAGCGGCACAGTGGAACGCCGGACGAATGTGGTCATGTTGGAGGCGCGTACCCGCGCCCGCAACGGATAAACGCCGCCGATCTCCTACCCTGTGCTGATGCGACGACGGGTCCGGTGCCGCCGATGATCCGCTTCCTGGCACGACGACTGCTCAACTATCTGGTGCTGCTGGCGCTGGCGTCGTTCCTGGTCTTTGTGCTCGGCTCCTGGCAGTTCAATCCGCTGGAGTCGCTTGAGGGACGCAATCCGCGGCCACCACAGGCCGTGATCGACGCCAAGCGCGTTGAACTGGGCCTCGACGTTCCAGTCACCGAGCGATACGTCCGCTGGGCGGCAGGTGTGGCCCACGGGGACTTCGGCCGCACCGTCGGTGGCCAGCCGGTCACCGATGAACTGTGGCGTCGGATCGGCGTCAGTCTGCGCTTGCTGATCAGTGGCGTGGTCATCGGCACGCTCCTCGGCGTCGTCGCCGGCGCGTGGAGTGCGATCAAGCAGTACCGGCTCAGCGACCGACTCATCACCGTGCTGTCGCTGTTGGTGATCAGCACGCCGGTCTTCGTAATCGCTCCGCTGCTGATGCTTGCCGCCAACCGGGCGAATTCGGCCTTGGGAGTGCAATTGTTCGAATACATCGGGGAGTCTTCGCCGAACCCGACCGGAGGCCCGTGGGGCCAATTCGTCGACCGCCTGCAGCATCTGGTGCTGCCGACCTTCACGCTCGCGTTGGCCGGCTTCGCCGGCTATAGCCGCTATCAGCGCAACGCGATGCTGGACGTGCTGGGCCAGGATTTCATTCGCACCGCCCGGGCGAAGGGTCTGACTCGGCGTCAGGCGCTGTTCAAACACGGTCTGCGCACTGCGCTGATTCCGATGGCCACCCTGTTCGCTTACAGCGTCGCCGGGTTGTTCACCGGCGCAGTGTTCACCGAAAAGATTTTCGGCTGGCACGGCATGGGCGAGTGGTTCCTGCAGGGCATCGGAACCCAGGACATCAACATCGTCGCGGCCATTACGTTGTTTTCCGCCGTCACGCTGTTGTCGGCGGCGCTGCTGTCCGACATCGTTTACGCCGTCCTGGACCCCAGAGTGCGGGTGACATGAGCGCGGCGGTGAGAGGCGGCGCGCCCGGCGTCGAGGCGGGGTTTTCCTCGCGGCAGAGCATGCTGTTCCGCCGCTTCCTGCGCAACCGGCCTGCCGTGGTGTCGTTGGCCGTGCTGGTGGTGTTGTTCATCGGCTGCTTCGCTGTGCCGCCGCTGCTGCCCTACCACTTCAGCGATCTGGACTATTACGCGTTACAGCAGCCGCCCAGCCCCCAGCACTGGTTCGGCACCAACGCGCTGGGCCAGGACCTGCTGGCGCAGACGCTGAGCGGCATGCAGAAATCCATGCTGATCGGGGTGTGCGTGGCGTTCATCTCGACGGTGCTGGCCGCCACGGTCGGCTCGGTCGCCGGATACTTCGGCGGCTGGCGCGATCAGGCGCTGATGTGGTTCGTCGACCTGCTTCTGGTGGTGCCGAGCCTGCTGCTGATCATGATCGTGGTTCAGCGCACCAAGGGGAACATCGTCTGGATCATCGTGTTGCTGTCCGCGTTCAGCTGGATGATCAGCTCTCGCATGGTGCGCGGCTTGACCATCAGCTTGCGCGAACGCGAGTACGTCCAGGCAGCCCGCTACATGGGCGTGCCCAGCGGCCGGATCATCGCCCGCCACATCCTGCCAAATGTGGCCTCCATCCTGATCATCGACACCGCCCTGAACGTCGGAGTGGCGGTGCTCGCCGAAACCGGTTTGAGCTTCCTGGGTTTCGGGGTGCAGCCGCCGGACGTGTCCCTGGGCACCCTGATTGCCGACGGCACCAAGTCCGCGCTGACATTCCCGTGGCTGTTCCTGTTCCCCGCCGGGGTGCTGATCGTGATCGTGTTCTGCGCCAACCTGGTTGGCGACGGATTGCGTGACGCGTTCGACCCCGGCAGCGCCAACCTGCAGCGTCGGAAGCCCAAGCCATGAGCCTGCTGACGGTGACCGACCTGTCGGTGACTTTCCCCACCGACAACGGGGAACTGAACGCCGTGCGGGGGCTGAGCTACCAGATCGCACCGCGCGAAGTGGTGGCGATGGTCGGCGAATCCGGCTCGGGCAAGTCCGCGGCGGCGATGGCGGTGATCGGCCTGCTGCCGGAGTACGCGACGGTATCGGGCTCGGCGACCATGGACGGCCAGGAACTGCTCGGCATGCCCGACGAGGAGATGTCGCGCATCCGCGGCCGCCGCATCGGGACGGTATTCCAGGATCCGATGTCCGCGCTGACGCCGGTCTACACCGTCGGCAATCAGATCGCCGAGGCCATCCGCGTACACCATCCCGGCGTCTCCAAGTCGGCGGCGTTCGCCCGAGCGGTTGAACTGCTCGACCTGGTCGGCATCGCCCAAGCCGATCGCCGGGCCCGGGCCTTCCCACACGAACTGTCCGGCGGCGAGCGCCAACGGGTGGTGATCGCCATCGCGATTGCCAATGACCCGGACCTGATCATCTGTGATGAGCCCACCACCGCACTGGACGTCACTGTGCAGGCACAGATCCTGGAGGTGCTCAAGACCGCACGTGACGTCACCGGCGCCGGGGTGCTGATCATCACCCACGACCTGGGTGTGGTCGCGGAGTTCGCCGACCGCGCACTGGTCATGTACGCCGGCCGGGCGGTGGAATCGGCGACGGTCCCCGACCTCTACGCCGATCGCCGGATGCCCTACACGGCGGGCCTTCTGGGTTCGGTGCCGCGGCTGGGCGCCCCGCGCGGCGAGCGGCTGGTGCCGATCCCCGGAGCACCACCGTCACTGATAGCGCTGCCGCCGGGCTGCCCCTTCGCCCCGCGGTGCCCGCTGGCCATCGACGACTGCCGGGCCGCCGAACCGGCGCTGCTCACCGTGGGGACCGGGCACGCGGCGGCCTGTATCCGCACCGACCTGGTGGCCGGCCGCAGCGCCGCGGAGATCTACGGCGTGGCCACTGAGCCGCCCGCCGCACCACCCGAGTCCGGTTCGCCCCCCGTCGTGGTGCGGGTGCGTGAGCTGTCCCGGACCTACCCGCTGACCAAAGGCGTGGTGTTTCGCCGCAAGGTCGGGGAGGTCCGCGCCGTCGACCGCATCAGCTTCGAGGTACACCAGGGCCGCACGCTGGGCATCGTCGGAGAGTCGGGCTCGGGCAAATCGACCACGCTGCACGAGATCCTGGAATTGCGTGCGCCACAGTCGGGGTCCATCGAGGTGCTGGGCAACGACGTCGCAACCCTGACCGCGCAACGCCGCCGGGAGCTGCGCGGAGATCTGCAGGTGGTGTTCCAGGACCCGGTGGCGGCCCTGGACCCCCGGCTGCCGGTGTTCGACATTCTCGCCGAACCGTTGAGCGCCAATGGTTTCGACAAGACCGCGACCCAGAATCGGGTCGCCGAACTGCTGGATATCGTGGGGCTGCGCCGCTCCGACGCCGGGCGCTACGCCCAAGAGTTCTCCGGCGGGCAGAAGCAGCGCATCGGTATCGCCCGTGCGCTGGCGCTGCAGCCCAAGATCCTGGCGCTCGACGAACCCGTCTCGGCGCTGGACGTCTCGATACAGGCCGGCATCATCAACCTGCTGCTGGACCTGCAGCGCGAGTTCAACCTGACCTATCTGTTCGTCTCCCACGACCTGTCGGTGGTCAAGCATCTGGCGCACACCGTGGCGGTGATGTACCGCGGCGCGATCGTCGAGTACGGCGACAGCGAGGAGGTGTTCGCCAACCCACGCGACGACTACACCCGCCGGTTGCTGGCCGCGATCCCCCAGCCGGACCCGTCGCGCCGCTAACATTTCAGGGTGACTCGACTGATCCGCCTGCTCACCGTCCTCATGTCGGCGCTGGCCTTGGTGCTGGCCGGCTGCTCATCACCCGACCGCTCCGCCCCGTCGCCGGGCGGCAACGCCGAGATCGGTAAAGCCAGCGACACCAACCCACAGGACCCGGCCACCCTGAAGCAGGGCGGCAATCTGCGGCTGGCCATCGGCTCGCTGCCGGAGAACTTCAACACCCTGCACATCGACGGCAACCTGGCCGACACCGCCGCCATGCTGCGCGCCACCATGCCAAGGGCGTTCGTCATCTCCCCGGACGGCTCGATGAAGGTCAACACCGACTACTTCACCTCAGTCGAGCTGACCAGCACCGAGCCGCAGGTGGTCACCTACACGATCAACCCGAAGGCCACCTGGTCCGACGGCACGCCGATCACCTGGGAGGACATCGCCGCCCAGATCGCGGCCACCAGCGGCAAGGACGAGGCCTTCGCGATCGCCTCACCCAACGGCTCCGACCGGGTGGCCTCGGTGACCCGCGGCGTCGACGACCGCCAGGCAGTGATGACCTTCGCCCAGCACTATCCGGAGTGGCGCGGCATGTTCGCCGGCAACACCATGCTGCTGCCCAGGAGCATGACCGCCACCGCCGAGGTCTTCAACAAGGGACAGCTGGACAAGCCGGGCCCGTCGGCGGGACCATTCGTGGTCTCGTCGGTGGACCGCAACGCACAGCGAATCACGTTGACCCGCAACCTGAAATGGTGGGGTGCGCCCGCACTGCTGGACTCGATCACCTACTTGGCGCTCGACGACGCCGCACGGATTCCGGCGCTGCAGAACAACACCATCGACGCCACCGGAATCGCCTCCCTGGACGAACTCAAGATCGCCCAAGGCACCAACGGCATCGGGATCCGCCGCGCCCCGGGACCCAGCTGGTACCACCTGACCTTCAACGGCGCTCCGGGGGCAATCCTGTCCGACAAGGCGCTGCGGCAGGCGGTGGCCAAAGGCATTGACCGCCAAGCCATCGTGAACGTGGCCCAGCGCGGTCTGGTGGACAATCCCACCCCGCTGGGGAACCACATCTTCGTCGCCGGGCAGGAGGGTTACCAGGACAACAGCGCCGTGGTGGCCTACGACCCGGAGAAGGCCAAGGCGGAACTCGATGCGCTGGGCTGGAAGCTTGACGGGCAGTTCCGCGCCAAAGACGGCAAGCAGCTGGTGATCCGTGACGTGCTCTACGACTCGCAGAGCGGCCGGCAGGTGGCGCAGGTGGCGCAGAACAGCCTGGCCCAGATCGGCGTCAAGCTGGAATTGGATGTCAAGCCGGCCAATGGCTTCTTCACCAACTACGTCAATGTCGGCGACTTCGACATCACCCAGTTCTCCTGGGTGGGTGACGCTTTCGCGCTGTGCTGCCTCAACCAGATCTTCACCACCAACGCCGAGAGCAACTTCGGCAAGATCTCTTCACCGGCGATCGACGCCAAGGTCGAGGAGGTGCTCGACGAGCTGGACCCCACCAAGGCCCGCGCGCTGGCCAACGAGGTGGACAAGATGCTGTGGGACGAGGTGTTCAGCTTGGCGTTGTTCCAGTCACCGGGCAACGTTGCGGTACGTGACACGCTGGCGAACTTCGGGCCGTCGGGGGTGGGCGACTTGAACTACAGCGCAATCGGTTTCATGAAGTGATGGACTGAACTCACACCGCAGTCGCCACCGGTGTGACGGTGACGCTGACGGTGCCCGCACCGGCATCGGAGGCGATGACGAGGATCGGCGCGTTG
>JAULZA010000095.1:0-5474 GCA_032117575.1 Mycolicibacterium sp. | reverse complement strand
GTCGCCGCCGCGCACGGCGTCGAACAGTTCGTAGGTCTCTTCCAGCAGGTAGCGGCGCAGCGAATCGTGAGTCTGCTCGCTCTCCCACGGCCCGGCGGTGCGTAGGCGGTCCATCACCTCGACGGCGTCGACCAGTCTCTCCCCGGCCCGCGGCGGCGACACCGCGATCAGCGTCTCACCGGCCGCCAGCCGGGCCCGGACATCGGGATGGTTGCGGTCCGAGGACAGCAGCACCGGGGCCTCCGGTCCGATCAGCGCCGAGCGGGCCGCCGGCAGCGACCACTGCACCCGGATCGGCATCTCCTCGGTGTACTGCAGATCCCCGCCGAGGAACTCCACGGCCTCGATCGGCACCAGGGCAGGACGGCGCGCGTCGACCAGAATGACCGTCACCGCGGATCCCCTTTGGTTGCTGATGTGAAGCCTGTTATATCAACGTCGCCCTTGGGCCGTCCGTCGAGGGCGAGCAGCAAGTCGACGACCACCTGCACCAGATCCAGGTCACGGATGCGCGCCGCACCCATCCCGGCACCCTCCCGCGGGATCGGGATCTGCACGGTCGAGGTGGTCGCGCGGTAGCTCGCCGACGGGTACAGCCGCTTGAGCCGGACCTGCGCGGAGTCGGCCAGCGTCAGCGGGGCGACCCGCAGTGTGGTCGCCGACGGGGCGGCGACGTCGGTGACGCCGTACTCGCGGCACAGCAACCGCAGCCGGGCCACCGCCATCAGTCGTTGCGCCGGTTCGGGCAGCGGGCCGTACCGGTCGACGAGTTCGTCGACCGCCGCGCCGACGGCGGCCTCGTCGGCGGCGGCGGCAAGCCGCCGGTAGGCCTCCAGCCGCAGCCGGTCACTGCCGATGTAGTCCGGGGGTAGGTGCGCGTCGACGGGAAGGTCGATACGGATGTCTTTGGGCTCCTCGGCCATAGACACCGGTTTTCCGCCTGATGCCGCTTCTAAGGCCGCTCGATACGCTTCGACGGCTTCGCCGACCAGCCGCACGTACAGATCGAAACCCACCCCGGCGACATGCCCGGACTGCTCGGCGCCCAGCACATTGCCGGCGCCGCGAATCTCCAAGTCTTTCAACGCAACTGCCATACCCGAACCCAGCTCGTTGTTCTGGGCGATGGTGGCCAGCCGGTCGTGGGCGGTCTCGGTCAGCGGGGTCTCGCGGGGATACAGGAAGTAGGCGTAGCCACGCTCCCGGCTGCGGCCCACCCGACCGCGCAGCTGATGCAGCTGCGACAGCCCGAAGGTGTCAGCGCGCTCCACGATCAGGGTGTTGGCGTTGGAGATGTCCAGGCCGGTCTCGACGATCGTGGTGCACACCAGGATGTCGTAGTCGCGGTTCCAGAACCCCTGCACGGTCTGCTCCAGCAGTTCCTCGGGCATCTGGCCGTGCGCCACCGCCACTCGCGCCTCGGGCACCAGCCCGCGCACCCGCGCCGCGGCGGCGTCGATGCTGGAGACCCGGTTGTGCACGTAGAACACCTGCCCGTCGCGCAGCAGTTCGCGGCGCAGCGCGGCGGCCACCTGCTTGTCGTCGTGCGGGCCGACGTAGGTGAGCACCGGGTAGCGCTCCTCGGGCGGGGTGAGGATGGTCGACATCTCGCGGATGCCGGCCAGGCTCATCTCCAGGGTGCGCGGGATCGGAGTGGCGCTCATCGTCAGCACGTCGACGTGGGTGCGCAGGCTCTTGATGTGTTCCTTGTGCTCGACGCCGAAACGCTGCTCCTCGTCGACGACCACCAGCCCCAGGTCTTTCCATCGCACCCCGGTCTGCAGTAGCCGGTGGGTGCCGATGACGATGTCGACGCTGCCGTCGGCCATGCCGTCGAGCACCTTGCGCGAGTCGGTCGGATCGGTGAATCGCGACAGGCCCCGGACGGTCACCGGAAAGCCGGCCATCCGCTCGGTGAAGGTCTGCAGGTGCTGGTCGGCCAGCAGAGTGGTGGGCACCAGCACGGCAACCTGCTTGCCGTCCTGCACAGCTTTGAACGCCGCCCGCACCGCGATCTCGGTCTTGCCGTAGCCGACGTCGCCGCAGATGACCCGGTCCATCGGGACGGCCTTCTCCATATCGGCCTTGACCTCGCTGATGGCGGTCAGTTGGTCGACGGTCTCGGTGAACCCGAACGCGTCCTCCATCTCGGCCTGCCACGGACTGTCCTGGGCGAAGGCGTGCCCGGGGGCCGCCTGCCGTTTGGCGTAGAGCGCGACGAGCTCACCGGCGATCTCGCGAACGGCCTTGCGCGCCTTGGTCTTCGTGTTGGCCCAGTCGCTGCCGCCGAGCTTGCTCAGGCTCGGCTGCTCGCCGCCGACGTAGCGCGAAAGTTGGTCCAGCGAGTCCATCGGGACGAACAGCTTGTCGGCCTGGTGACCTTTTTTGCCGGCGTACTCCAGCACCAGGTACTCCCGGCGCGCCCCGCCGATGGTGCGTTCCACCATCTCGACGAACCGGCCGATGCCGTGCTGGTCGTGCACCACCAGGTCACCGGCGGTCAGCGCCAGCGGGTCGACGGTGTTGCGGCGCCGCGCCGCCAGCCGCCTGCCCTCGGGGCCGGTGGCCCGGTTCCCGGTCAGGTCGGTTTCGGTGATCACCACCAGGTTGGCGTCGGGGATCACGATTCCGGTGTGCAGCGGGCCCTTGAGGACGCCGACCACACCCGGCTTGGGCGGGGCACCGGGTTCCAGCAGCGCAGCGGCGGTGTCGCGCTCGCCGAGCTGCTCGACGACCCGGTGCGCGGTGCCGGTGCCCGGGGCGACGACGACGGCCAGGCCACCGGTGAGCACGTGGGCGCGCAGCATGGCGAAAATCTCCTCCACCTGCGTCTGCTGGCCACGCGCCGAGGGAGCGGCCCGCACGTCGAGTTCGACGGCGCCGTCGGACGACAGCTGACCCACCGTCCACCACCGGTGGCCGGTCTCGGCCGCCGCGGCGCGCACGTCGTCGAGTTCACGGAACCCCGACCCGCCGAGGCGCTCCAGGTCGATCGGGGCTTTGCTTTCCAAGCCACCGACGGCCGCCACCGACCACGAGGCCTCCAGGAACTCCCGGCCGGTCTTGATCAAGTCGGCGGCGCGGGTGCGGACCTTTTCCGGGTCGCAGATCAGCAGCGGGGCACCGGCCGGCAGATGGTCCACCAGCGAACCGAGCTTCTCCGGCCGCAGCACCGGGCCCAGCGCCTCCATACCGTCCACCGGGATGCCCTCGGCAAGCTTGGCCAGCATGTCACCGATGCTGCCGGTGACCTGGTTGTCGTCGCGCGGGGCGTGGGCCGCCATCTGCGCCGCGCGGGCGCGCACGTCATCGGTGAGCAGCAATTCGCGGCACGGCACCGCCACCACCGTGCCGACGTCCGCCTCGGGGATGGAGCGCTGGTCGGCGACGGCGAACATCCGCATCTCGGTGATCTCGTCGCCCCAGAACTCGACGCGCACCGGATGTTCGGCGGTGGGCGGGAAGAGGTCGAGGATGCCGCCGCGCACCGCGAACTCCCCGCGCCGGGCCACCATGTCCACCCGGTTGTAGGCCAGTGCGGCCAGCCGGACCACCACGGTCTGGAAGTCCAGTTCGGCGCCCACCCGCAGAGTCACCGGCTCGATCTCGGCAAGGTCGGCGGCCATCGGCTGCAGCAGCGAGCGCACCGTGGTCACCACCACCCGCAGCGGCGGGCCCAGATCGGGGTCATCCGGGCGGGCCAGCCGGCGCAGCAGCATCATCCGGGCGCCGACGGTGTCCGCCCCGGGCGAGAGCCGCTCGTGCGGCAGCGTCTCCCAGGACGGGAACATCGCCACGGCGTCGCCGTGCACCCCGCGCAGTTCGGCGGTCAGGTCGTCGGCCTCCCGACCGGTCGCGGCGACCACCAGCAGCGGGCCGCCGCGCGCCAGCGCGCAGGCGACGAACAACTGGGCGCTGGCCGGCCCCACCAACGCCAGGGTCTCCGGACGCTGCGCGGCGCGCTCGGCGAGCTCGCCGAACTTCGGCGCGGTCAGCGCGGCATCGACCAGACCCGACAGCGGGGTCTGCACCTTCCGACGCCCCGTCATGATCACCACAGTCTAGGAGGCGCTACAAAAACCGTTGCGGCGGTACTTCTTTGGAAGGGCAAGTGGATCACTCGCCCTGCAACTCCGGGTCGGCTTCCAGGCCGGTCAGGCCGTTCCACATCAGATTCACCAGGTGCGCGGCCACCACTTCCTTAGCCGGCTCCCGGGCGTCGAGCCACCACTGGGCGGTCATCGACACCGACCCGACCAGGGCGCGGGCGTACAACGGCGCCAGACCGGGGTCCAGGCCGCGGCGGGAGAAATCGCCCGCCAGAATCGAGGCCACCTGGCCCACCGCGTCGTCGAACAGAGTGGAGTAGGTGCCCGGGCTTAGCTGCGCCGGGGAATCCCGGATCAGCACCCGGTAGCCGTCGGTGCGCTCCTCGATGTAAGTCAGCAGCGCCAGCGTCACCGCCTCGACGCGGGGCCGGTGCTGTTTGTCGGTCAGGGACGCGGTGACACCGTCGAGCAGCGCCGACATCTCCCGGTCGACCACCACCGCGTAGAGGCCCTCTTTGCCGCCGAAGTGCTCGTAGACCACCGGCTTGGACACACCGGCGCGCTGGGCGACCTCCTCGATGGCGGTGCCGTCGTAGCCGCGTTCGGCAAAGAGCGCGCGGGCGATGTCGATGAGCTGGTGCCGGCGTTCGCTGCCGGTCATCCGAGCCCGCGGCGGCCGGGGCTGACCTTGCGGTGCTGCCACCGGTACAGGGTACTGGGGTGCACTAAAGTCGTTGTCGGAAGATCCGTCGCCGTCGATGGCGGGGCGATTCGCCGTGGTGTAATTGGCAGCACCTCTGATTTTGGTTCAGATAGTTCAGGTTCGAGTCCTGGCGGCGAAGCGGTGCTGTTTCCCGCGACTGTGCGGCCCGGTACGCCACGAACGGCGTGTCGCGCACCAATCCGCACACTCAGATGAGGTGGGCATGACGACAACCACAGATTCCGCAGTCCTGGTGCTGGCCGCCGGCTCCGGCACCCGGATGCGGTCGGACACCCCCAAGGTGCTGCACTGCCTCGGCGGCCGCAGCATGCTGTCGCACACGCTGCACGCGGTGGCCAAGGTCGCCCCGCAGCACCTGCTGGTGGTGCTGGGCAAGGACCGCGAGCGCATCGCCCCGGTCGTCGGCGAACTGGCCGACGAGCTGGCCCGGCCCATCGAGATCGCCGTGCAGGACCAGCAACTGGGCACCGGCCACGCCGCGCTGTGCGGTCTGTCCGGGCTGCCGGCGGACTTCGACGGCACGGTGGTGATCACCTCCGGCGATATCCCGCTGCTGGACGCCGACACCCTGGCTGACCTGATCGCCACCCACTCCAGCGAGCCGGCCGCGATCACCGTGCTCACCACCACCGTGCCCGACGCGCACGGCTACGGCCGGATCCTGCGCACCCAGGACGGTGAGGTCATCGCGATCGTCGAGG
>JAULZA010000094.1:0-43141 GCA_032117575.1 Mycolicibacterium sp. | reverse complement strand
GATGTCGACACGGTGATCGATGACACCGCTGGGATCGACCGCCCACCTGTCGATGGTTTCACCGTCGACGGTGACCACCACCTCACCGCCCAGGTTCGGGGGCAGCGGTGTGTGCGATCCGATCAGATAGACCTGGAACCCGCGCACCGAGCGACCCCACAGTGTCTGATCCAGCGGGATACCCACCTCCGGCCAGAGTGCTTCGGAGTCGAGCTGGGGCTGGCGCAGCAGCATTCCCATCCTGACGACGTATTCGGTCGACTTGCGCTCGAAGGACAGCACCCCGGCTACAGCCTTGCGGCTGAGCGCGGAGTTCAACGAGTCGTCGCCCAGCAGCCGGACCTGGTTGGCCAGATCCTCCCCCGCTCCGGAGATCAGCAGCGCCGGCATACCCTCACCGATCAACGACAGGCCCTTGTCCTTGTCCGGCCCTTCATTGAGGACGATCACCCGCTCCAGGGACATCGGCGCCGACGGCGGCGGAGCGCCGTCGCCACGCGGGACGAGGACGACCTCGGGCCGCTGCCCGCCGTAGCGGCGCTCGATGATCGCCGCCAGCTGCACAGCGGCGCTCGACTCGGCGTGCGACGGCGTGGCCGGCACCTCGATCGTCAGCTTGCGCAGCACCGGCGGGAGGAAGGTGGCAACGTTGGCGGGCGCCGTCTCGTCGCCGGTGAAAGTGACGGTGATGCCGGTGAGACGGATCGGCGAGCGCCAATCCCAGCAGAAGCCGTCCGGCGGGATGGCCGTCATCGTCAGTGTGAGGTTCAGCCAGTTACCCCAGAACTTCACCCCGGGCACGGGCAAGGTGAAGGTGGACCCGTTGGCGGGCAGCGATTCCAGTTGACTGACGGTCTGACCGTCCTGCGACACGGTGAGCCGGCCGAACCTCAGCTCCACCGGAAGTTCGAGCTTCGCGGTGAACGACACCGGGGTCAGCCCGGGCGGCACCGGAAACTTCAGGTTCGCGCTGGTGATATCGCGGGAAAAAGTGAATGACAGGGTGTCCGCCCAGCCGAGATTCGACAGGGACATCGTCGTCGAACCCGGCGGCGGCGGTTCTGCGCCGGCGGTGGTCTGGGTGCTCGATGCGGTGTCCTCGGCCGGTGGATCGGCCTGGGTCGGAGATGCGGTGTCCTCGGCCGGTGGATCGGCCTGGATCGGAGGTGCCCAGCAGAGTGCCATCAGCAGGGTCGCGACCAGGAGGGCGACCAGGGCACAGGTCCGAGCCCGGCTGCGGTACATCGTCATCAGCATCATCACTGGCAGGCGAGCGCGAGTACGTCAGGAGGTTTTGAAACCGGAGACCCCCGCTAACCGCGCCCGTTCCGAGGAACCCGAACGCAGCCGGATCGTCATTCGCGGCCGGCCGTCGCGCGAGATACCGGCCTTGCGCACGACCGCGTACTCCTGCAGCACGATCTTCAGGATTCGCAGCCCGTCGCGCACGACGTTCAGGTTGCTCTGGCCGTGGATGCGGTCACGTTCGAAACTGGCGACTTCGGCCACCGTGAGGTTCGAGGCCGCGATGCGCACATTGATGAGCGCTTCGATCTCGAACCCGTCGCCCCAGGCGGAGGCGGATTGGGTGTGATCCGGCAGTCGCATCGCGTCCAGACTGTGCCGCCAGAATGCGTTGTATCCGTAGCAGAGATCGCTGTACTTGGTGCCGAAGAGCGCGTTCACCAGTGCACTCAGGGCACCGTTGCCGAACTTGCGCAGCGGGGTGATGTCAGCGCTGCCACCGCCGAGAACGAATCGGGAACCCTTGGCGAAGTCGGCGCCGGCAATCAGCGCGCCGACGAACGCGGGGATCTCCGCGGGGTCGGTGCTGCAGTCGGCGTCGATCATCACGACGATGTCCCCGGTGGCCGCGGCGAAGCCGCAGGCCAAGGCGTTGCCTTTACCCGAGCGGGATTGAGTCAGATGGATTCCGTTCGGCCAGAGTTCCCGGGCCTTCTGCACGGTCCCGTCCACCGAACGGCCGTCGACCACGATGACTTCGTGGACGTCGCCCGGCATGCGGGCGGCAACGTAGGGCAGATTCCGTTCCTCGTTCAGCACCGGAATCACGACGCTGACCCGCGGGCAGGAGGGCGTGAAACTTGGCAGCGAATCCATCAACAGCAGGACCCCCGTTTTCTCGAGAGCGATCTGCTGATTATGCAACGCGGGATTCAGGAAAGATACGAAAACAGTGGACCTGCCCGTGACGAAGCGCTGACACGCACCGCCGAATCGGAAAAACGCGACGACCTACGCGAAGGCCTCCACCGGCGGGCACGAGCAGATCAGGTTGCGGTCGCCGAAGGCGCCGTCGATACGGCGCACCGGTGGCCAGACCTTCGGCCGGAATCCCTGGCCGAGCGGGTAGGCCGCCTGCTCCCGGGTGTATGGGTGATTCCAGTCCGCCGTGAGCAGGCACGCGGCGGTGTGCGGGGCGTTGCGCAGCGGGTTGTCCTCGACGGGCCATTGTCCCGAGCCGACGTGATCGATCTCGGCGCGGATGGCGATCATCGCCTCGCAGAACGCGTCCACCTCGGCCAGGCTCTCGCTTTCAGTGGGCTCGACCATCAGGGTGCCGGCCACCGGGAAGCTCATGGTGGGGGCATGGAAACCGAAGTCCGCCAAGCGCTTGGCCACATCGTCGACGGTGACGCCGGTGGCCTTGGTGATCGGCCGCAGGTCCAGGATGCACTCGTGGGCGACCATGCCGTTCTCGCCGGTATAGAGCACCGGGTAGTACTCGTCGAGGCGGCGGGCGATGTAGTTGGCCGACGCGATCGCGACCAGCGACGCCTTGCGCAATCCGGCCGCACCCATCATCCGGATGTAGGCCCAGGTGATCGGCAGGATGGACGCCGACCCGTAGGGCGCGGCGGACACGACGTGCCCGTGCGGCAGTTCCGGTGCCAGCGGGTGGCCGGGCAGGAACGGCGCCAGGTGTGCGCGCACCGCCACCGGACCCACGCCCGGGCCGCCGCCGCCGTGCGGGATGCAGAATGTCTTGTGCAGATTCAGGTGGCTGACGTCGCCGCCGAATTTGCCCGGACGGGCAAGACCCACAAGCGCATTGAGGTTGGCGCCGTCGACGTAGACCTGTCCGCCCGCATCGTGGACAGCGGCGCAGATGTCGGCGATGTCGTGCTCGTAGACGCCGTGGGTGGACGGGTAGGTGATCATCAGGGCGGCCAACCGGTCGCCGTGCTCGGCGACTTTGGCGCGCAGCTCGTCGAGGTCGACGTCACCGTTCTCCCGGCAGCCGATCACCACCACTTTCATGCCGACCATGGCCGCCGACGCCGCGTTGGTGCCGTGCGCGCTGGACGGGATCAGACAGATGTTGCGGTGGGACTCGCCGTGTTCGGTGTGGTAGGCGCGGATGGCCAGCAGGCCGGCGTACTCGCCCTGGGATCCGGCGTTGGGCTGCAACGAGATTGAGTCGTAGCCGGTGATACCGGTCAGCCACTCGGTGAGATCGGCGATCATCCGGCGCAGTCCGGTGGCGTCGTCGGTCGGGGCGAACGGGTGCTGGCGGCCGAACTCCGGCCAGGTGACCGCCTCCATCTCGGCGGCCGCGTTGAGCTTCATGGTGCACGAGCCCAGCGGGATCATGCTGCGATCAAGGGCGATGTCCTTGTCGGCCAGCGAGCGCAGATAGCGCATCATCGCCGTCTCGGTGCGGTAGTTATGGAAAGCCGGGTGAGTGAGGAATGCGCTTGTGCGGTCGGCGATCTCGGGACCGGTGTAGGTGCCGGCGACCCGGGCCTCCCTACCTGATGTCGCCGCCGGGGCGGCTCCGAAAGCCTCCAGCACCAGGGCCACGTGCTCGTCGGCGGTCGCCTCGTCGCAGGCCACCGACACGTGGTCGGCATCGGCGCGCCAGATGTTGATGCCGCGCTCCTTGGCGGCAGCCTGGATGGTGTCCGCCCGGCCGGGGACATGGGCCAGCACCGTGTCGAAGAAGCGGTCGTGCACCACGTCGACGCCGGCGGCGCTGAGCCCGGCCGCGACGGCGCGGGCGTGGCCGTGGATACGGCGGGCGATGGCGGTCAGGCCGTCGGGGCCGTGGTAGCTGGCGTACATCGCCGCCATCACGGCCAGCAGCACCTGGGCGGTGCAGATGTTCGAGGTCGCCTTGTCCCGGCGGATGTGCTGCTCGCGGGTCTGCAGCGACAATCTGTACGCCCGTGCGCCATCACTGTCTAAGGACACCCCGACCAGCCGGCCGGGCAACTGGCGGGCATGGGCGGTATGCACCGCAAGGTATCCGGCGTGCGGGCCGCCGAAGCCCATCGGCACACCGAAGCGCTGGGCGGTGCCGAAGGCGACGTCGGCGCCGATCTCCCCGGGCGGGGTCACCAGGGTCAAGGCCAGCAGGTCGGCGCCCAGGGCCACCAGAGCGCCGCGTTCGTGGGCCTGCTCGACCAGCTTGGACCAGTCGGTGACCCGCCCGCTGGCGCCGGGCACCTGCGCGATCACGCCGAAGAACTCGCCCTCGGGCAGGCCGGCGTGCAGGTCGGCGGTCACGATCTCGATGCCCAGCGGCTCGGCACGGGTGGCCAGAATGGCGGCGGTGGCGGCGAACAGGTCGGCGTCGACGGCCAGCCGGTTCGACGATCCGCGGCTGGCACGGTGCATCAGCGTCATGGCTTCACCGGCCGCGGTGCCCTCGTCGAGCATCGATGCATTGGCGATATCCATGCCGGTCAGGTCGGCAATCATGGTCTGGAAGTTCAGCAGCGCCTCCAGCCGGCCCTGGCTGATCTCCGGCTGGTACGGGGTGTAGGCGGTATACCAGGCGGGGTTCTCCATGATGTTGCGCAGCAGCACCGGCGGGGTCAGCGTGTCGTAATAGCCCTGCCCGATCATCGAGACGGCGACCGTGTTGGCGTCAGCCATGGCCCGCAGTTCGGCCAGCGTCTGATGCTCGGTGGCCGGCGCCGGCAGCGATTCCAGACCGGGCGCGGTGCCATGATCGGTCAGGCCGTCCAGAATCCCGGCCGGCAGCGCCTTGGCGGCCAGTTCATCCAGGGATGCGACGCCGATGACACCGAGCATGGTGGCCACGGCGTCCGCGTCGGGCGCGATGTGGCGGGACTCGAAGGCGGTGGGATCGAAGACGGTGGGATCGGAGGAAGACACTTCAGGAACTCCTGACTCGGGCGGACTCCCGGCTTATTGGCGTAAGCCGGTGGGACGTCCTCTCCCTCTGTCGCGGGTGCCTGAGAGATTCGGCGCGGACGCCTTTCCCCATGGGCGGGTGACCTTTGCCGACGTCGGTTGGCAGACCACCGCTTTCCAGAGGCATCGTGTCCCGAGCGCGGTCCGGGGGCCTGAGAGGTTGACGGAGAGGTGTTGCTCCTTCGGCGTCCGCGGCTGGCTGCCGCGAAACTCTCCCGCGCGGGGACGGTGATGCACCGCCGATTCTAGCCGGGATGGCCCGAAAAGCGTCATCAGCCTGAGCGGCGAAACCCTTCGCACCGACCCGGCCGCGACCTAACATTGCGAAATCAAACGATCTGCCTGGGCCGATGAGCGCCAAGGCCACATAACTCTCAAGAAGGAGGAGCCGGTAATGGGTGCAGGATCTTTCGTCGGTCGGGTGGGCGGTATCGCGGTAGCTCTGGGCATCGGAGCGGTGATCGCCGGCGGAACGGCGATCGCCGGCGCCGACACCGACAGCACGGACAGCTCGTCCCGCGGTTCAGCCACCAGTTCAGCCACCAGTTCAGCATCAACGGGCCGCTCGGCGCTGGCGCCGAACCGCGCCGCCCGCCCGGACAACACGGTCAGACCGGCCGCCGCGATCTCGCCCAGGCGGGGTAGCACTGTCCCGGAGGATCTCGCGGCGGCGGTCGTCGACGAGCCGCCGGTTGACGTGTCGTCCGGTGCCGGAAGCGGCGATTCCGGACCGGCAGCGCAACTGGCGCCGCCCCTCCAGTTGGCCAGTCCGGCCGCCGCCGTGCCGGTCGCACCGGCGGCCACCGCGGTCACTCTGCCGGCCCCGACTCTGCCGGCGGCCAACCCCGCGGCTGACCTCGCGATCGCTCCCGATCCAGAGGCCACGGTGTCCACCCCGTACGGCACCTTGGGCAAGTGGATGATCAACAAGGAAGGGGAAATCGCCGACTGGATCGGCCAACCCTATTGCGGCCCGGGCTCGTCGGTCGGCAACTGCACCATTCCGCCGGGGAAGGTCATGCAGGAGCCCATCAACACCGTCTTCGTCGTCAAGGCGAACAGCAGGTGGGAGGCCGAGGTGCGAATGGACTTCGCGATCCGGGCGGCCGGTTTCGGCCCGTCCTGCTGCAGCAGCATCGGTTACAAGGGCATCGTCGGCAACGAGACCAGCCCGCAGTTCCCGCGCGGCGGGCCGCTGGGAATGGGCATTCTCGCCCCACTGCCCTTCGGGCTGGGACAAACCGGCCTGCTCGGCCTGACCGGGATCGGCCCGGCCTACCGAGACCTGCCGTTCTTCCTTGCCAACACCCACATTCGGGCCTTCGGCGGAGAACCCGACGGCAACGGCAACTACATCTTCATCGCGTCGGCGAGCAAGGAGAACCTCGATTCGACCGGGGGCGGTCTACTGCCGACGCACGGCTACGAGTCCTTCGACGAGGCGCGTGGCGAGCTGTTGAACAACATGGTGAAGAGGTCATGGATCACCGGCGCCTCCGACCAGGGCCTGGTCGATATGCAGAACATGATCCCGGCCAGCGACCCGGACTACACCACCGGTGATCATGACGGGTATGCCCAGGTCATCGCGCTCGGTTCGATGTTCGCTGCCAGCCCGGCCCGGAGCATCAGACTGTTCTGAGCTCGGCGGCGTGCTGACCCCCAGACCGACCCCGGCTGGGGGTCAGTCTTTTGTGCTGCGGCTCAGCCGATTTTGCGGTCGCGGCTCTTGCGCCGCGAGGCCAGTTCGTCCTCGGGCGCGGCGATCGACTCGCCGCCGTCGGCCCGCTCGCCGGGGAAATCGGCGATGGCTCCGGTGAGTTCGCGCATCGCCCCGCTGACCGCGATGCCGAACACGCCCTGGCCGCCTTGCAGAAGGTCGACGACCTCCTCGGCGGAGGTGCACTCGTAGACCGTGGTGCCGTCGGAGAACAGGGTGATGTTGGCCAGGTCCTGCACGCCGCGCTGGCGCAGATGGTCGACGGCTACCCGGATGTTGTGCAGCGAGATGCCGGTGTCCAGTAGTCGCTTGACGATCTTGAGGACCAGGATGTCCTTGAACGAATACAGCCGCTGGCTGCCGGATCCGGCGGCACCGCGGATCGAGGGCACCACCAACGAGGTGCGCGCCCAGTAGTCGAGCTGTCGGTAGGTGATGCCGGCGATTTGGCAGGCGCTGGGTCCGCGGTAGCCGACCAGTTCGTCGGGCACCGAGTCGTCGGGGAACAGCCCGCCCTGAACCGGCGCGCTCACCGAAGCCACCGGCGAGGCGGTAGCGGCAGCCCGGTCTTCGTCACGGGCGGGGACAGCAAGATCAAGCTGCTCCTGACGTGGCTCGTCGCCCACGATGCTTTCCTCTCCGCCGTTGAAACCAGTCGCCCGCGGCTGCTCTGAAGTGGTTCGAGCATACGCCTGGCAACGGGCGGTCGTGGCTCCTGCCGCAACCCAAGTCGCACCCGAAGTATGTGTGGAGCTACGCGTCCTGCGCGGCATCCGATTGGCGTGTCGGCGCACCCATGACAGAGATGAGACGCATCCGTGACCTGCTCAGCCGGCCTTGAAATCGTCCGGGGAGATGCTGTCCAGGAATTCCTTGAACTTCTCGACCTCGTCCTCCCGAACGGTCCCGCCGGATTCTTCGTCGGTCTCGTCGG
Organism: Mycolicibacterium sp.; assembly: GCA_032117575.1. Classification (GTDB taxonomy): domain Bacteria; phylum Actinomycetota; class Actinomycetes; order Mycobacteriales; family Mycobacteriaceae; genus Mycobacterium. The sequence goes on along the minus strand of JAULZA010000094.1, from coordinate 35,303 downwards.
GAATCAGCAGACCGGCCTCCTCGAGGACGGCCTCCTCCACGTAGATCGGCACCCCCATCCGCAGCGCGATGGCCACCGAATCGGAAGGCCGTGCCGACACCCGCACATCGGAGTCGAAGATCAGGTCGGCGTAGAACGTGCCCTCTTGGAGATCGACGATGCGGACTTCCTTGAGGGTGCGCCCGAGCGCGCCGATGACGTCGCGGAACAGATCGTGGGTCAGCGGCCGCGCAGGCTCCACACCCTGTTGTTCGAGGATGATCGCGTTGGCCTCGGTCTGGCCGATCCAAATCGGTAGATAGCGATCGCCGGCTGCCTCTCGCAGCAGCAGTACAGGCTGGTTGGCGGGCTGTTCGACACGAATCCCGACGACTCGAACCTCACCCATACGCGGACCTCCGCCCACTCCTAGCAGTCACTGAGGAAGTCTAGTCCTCTGTGCCCGACTTCTCCTCGGGACGTTCCCGCATCGCCACGACTTCTACTCGGACGTTCCGTCCCGCATCGCCCCGACTTCTCCGCGGGCGTCCTCAGCGATCCAGAACGTCGCGGACCGCTGACTTGATCAGCGAGGTATGCAACGTGATCGCCAGTGCCGCAACTTCGCGGGCCAGATCGTCGGCTCGGTCGCGGGCACCGGTCCGGTCCGCCTTGCCCACCGGGCCGGCGATCTGGGCGATCAGATCGGATTGCCGGTCTGCGGCCGAGCGGAAGGCACGCAGGTGGCGGGGCTCCACGCCGTATTCGCCGAGGGCCGAGGCGCACTGCGCGATCGTCACCGCGTGCTCGTCGAAGAAGCCGCCGGGACCCGTGGTGATGATGCCGGCCCGGCACAGCGCGATGATCAGTGCCTCGTCCACACCCGAGCGCGCCAGCAGATCCTCTCGGCTCAGTCGCACCTGCGTCGGCGCAGCGGCGCCGTCGGCGTTGCGGCTGCCGCTGACCGGGACCAGCCGCGGTGCCGGGTACGACGACAGCTGTTCGGGCAGGTCGCCGTCCGGCTGGGCGTCGAGTTGGGCCTTGATGACCTTCAGCGGCAGATACTGATCGCGCTGGGCGGTCAGGATGAACCGCAGCCGCGCGCAGTCGTAGGCGGTGAACCGGCGATAACCCGAGGGGCTGCGATCCGGGGTGACCAGGCCCTCGGCCTCCAGGAACCGGATCTTGGAGATGGTGACGTCCGGAAAATCCGGCCGAAGCAGATCCAGCACCGCGCCGATCGACATGCCGGCCGGTACGGGACTTCCGGGCGCGGTCACTGTCTGCCGGCACCGCCTTCGTCGCCGCCGGGCTTCGGACCGGTCAGGAAGACGAGCCGGAACTTGCCGATCTGCACCTCGTCGCCGTTGGCGAGGGTGGCGGCGTCCACCGGCTCCCGGTTGACGTAGGTGCCGTTGAGGCTGCCGACGTCGACCACCTGGAATTCGCTGCCGTCGGAACGGAACTCCGCGTGCCGGCGGCTGACGGTCACATCGTCGAGGAAGATGTCCGAATCGGGGTGCCGGCCCGCCGAGGTGGTGGGCTGGTCCAGCAGGAAGCGCGACCCCGCGTTCGGACCGCGCTTGACGACAAGCAGGGCCGAGCCCACCGGCAGGCCCTCGACCCCGGAGACCGCGGTCTCGGGAGCCGGGCTGGCCGGGGCATCGAGGTCGTTGAGGAAATCCGCCCGGAAGACGGAGGTCGTCTCGACCGTCAGCTCATCCGAGCTGTCGTCCGCGCCCGGTTGCCAGTCCTTACCCGTCACCCGCTACTCCTCCTGGCTGCAATTACCGCTTGTCTTGACCGTACCGGTCCGTGGTTCGTGGTGTACCCCCCGCCATCCATTTCTCAGCACGGCGGTGTCAGTCCGGGTTAGTCCACAGTGTTCTGGTAGGCGGCCGGATCGAGTAGGCCGGACAGACCGTCGTCCAGCGCCGCGGCGTCCGCGCGCAGTTCCAGCAACCAGCCCTCGCCGTACGGATCGGAGTTGATCAGTTGCGGGGTGGCTTCGAGATCTGCGTTCACCGCGACCACCGTCGCGGTCACCGGGGCGTAGAGGTCGGAGACCGACTTGGTCGACTCGACCTCGCCGAACGACTCACCGGCGGTGACGGCGGTGCCCACCTCGGGCAGCTGGACGTAGACGACGTCTCCCAACGCGGACTGCGCGAAGTCGGTGATGCCGACGCGAACGGTGTCGTCGCCGGTACGGCGAATCCACTCGTGCTCGGCGGTGTAGCGCAGGTCGGCGGGGATCTCGCTCACGGTGCTCCTCGGGTTTTGGTCTCGGTTGAGCATGGATGTGAAGGACGGCCGCACGCCGGCCGTCGAGTCGGCAAAGATTATCGCAACGTCACACGACGGCGTCGCGATCCAGCTTGGGCATCTGGCGCTTCACCATGCCGACCTGGATGAGATAGAGAACCGCCGACCACAGGTACATGCCGGTGCCCCAGATGACGAACCCCCAGCCGACGGCTCCGACCACCCGGCTCCAGCCGGAGTCCCACTGCCCCAACAGGATCAGCGGGAAGCCCACCATCAGCGCAAAGGTCGCGGCCTTGCCGATATAGGTGACCGGCAGCGCGGTCACGCCCCGGCTGTGCAACACCGGGAGCGTGGCGGCCAGCACCGCGTCCCGCGACAGCAGCAGGGCCAGCAGCCACCAGGGCACCACGCCGGCGAGCGCCAGCACCAGTGGGACCGCCAGCATGTAGACCCGGTCCACCAGCGGATCGAGCAGTTCCCCGAGCCGCGAGGACTGGTTGGGCACCAGACGGGCGATCTTGCCGTCGGCCCAGTCCGACGCTCCGCTGAACATCAGGATGGCCACGGCGGGGCCGTAGTGCTGGCGGGCCAGCAGGAGGTAGGCGAACACCGGAAGCAGGATCAGCCGGATGACGCTGAGCACATTGGGGATGGTCAGCACCCGGCCGGGGTGCAGCGTCAGCGGAACACCCCGGGAAGACTCAGCGCCGACATCGTGTCGTCGCGCATCGGGTTGTCGTGAACCATGTAGGTCCACGTCGAGGTCGGGCGGGCCAGTTTGGACAGGTCCAGTCCGGGCTCGTCCTCCAGCACGTTGGCCGTCTCGAAGGTCTGCTGCGAGGCCTCGATCGCGTCGGCCGCCAGATTGGCGAACGCGTCCACGGCGAGCCGGTGGAACTCGTCGAGCGGGTTCTGCCGGCCCAGCGCCCGAAGGTGGATGCTCTCCCGGATGTCCGACAGGTAGGCCAGGTGATCGGCCCAGCCCCGGTCCAGGTGGTAGAGCATGATGTTGCGGCAGATCCGTTCCAGGTCGTCCGCTGGCTCAGGCAGCTCTAGTGCCAGTTCGTCGTACCGCTCGGGAGCCAGCTCGCGCAGTTCCTCGCGCGCGGTCGGCGTGGCGAGCAGGACGTTGCGGCGGTCCACCAGGATGGCTCGCTGCTGGGCGATCAACTGGTTGTACCGCCAGGTGTTGGCGTGCACATCGAGCAGCCGGCCCTCGGCCACCCGCTGGGCGTGATCGAGCAGCGCGGTGGCCTTCGGGCTGGTGATCCGGCCGGTCTCGTCGCACTCGGTGGGCAGCTTGGACCCGCCTTCCAGGTGGGAGACGACGACGTCGTCCTCCCAGCTGGAGAAGAACACCGACGAGCCCGGATCGCCCTGGCGTCCGGAGCGCCCGCGCAGCTGGTTGTCCAGCCGCTCGGTGTTGTGCCGCCCCGTCCCGATCACATGCATTCCGCCCAGTTCGGCGACTGTGCGCTTGGCGTCGGAGTCGTCGTCGGCGTCCGAGCCGCCCAGCCGGATGTCGGTGCCACGGCCGGCCATCTGGGTCGACACGGTCACCGCCCCGAGCTTGCCGGCCTCGGCGATCACCCGGGCCTCCTCCTCGTCGTTCTTGGCGTTGAGGACCACCGCCGGGACACCGCGGCGCAGCAGCCGCCGGTGCAGATCCTCCGACTCGGCGACGTCCTGGGTGCCCACCAGGATCGGCTGGCCGGTGGCATGCACCTCGATGATGTGGTCGACGATGGCGTCGTTCTTGGCCCCGGCGGTGATGTACACGCGGTCCGGCTCGTCCTCGCGCACGGTGGGCGTGTTCGGCGGGATCGGCGAGACGCCCAGTTTGTAGAACTGCCGCAATTGCTCACCGGCGGCCAGCGCGGTGCCGGTCATGCCGCACACCGTCGGGTAGCGGTTGATCAACGCCTGGACGGTGATGGTGTCGAGCACCTCGCCGGTCTCGGTGGTCTCGATGCCTTCCTTGACCTCCACGGCGGCCTGCAGCCCGTCCGGCCAGCGCTGCAGCGCGGCGATCCGGCCGCGCGAGGCGTTGATCAGTTGCACCGCACCGTCCCGGACGATGTAGTGCACGTCGCGCTGCAGCAGCACGTGGGCGTGCAAGGCGACGTTGACCTCGGTCAGTGTGGTGACGACGTGTTCCTCGGAGTACAGGTCGATACCGCCCAGCGCCCGCTCCACCTTCTGCGCCCCGGTCTCGGTGAGGTGGACGTTGCGGTTGTCGGCGTCGGTGTCGTAGTCCACCCCCGGACTCAACTCCCCCACCAGCCGAACGATCTGCACCTTCGGCGTCTCGCGGTGGGTGGTGCCGGCCAGCACCAGCGGAACCAGTGCCTCGTCGACCAGGACAGAGTCGGCCTCGTCGATCAGAGCGACGTCGGGGTTCGGCGAAACCAGGTCGGCGGCGTCGACGACCAGCTGGTCGCGCAGAACGTCGAACCCGATCTCGTTGACCGAGGCGTAGGTGACGTCGCACTGATAGGCGGCGCGGCGCTGCTCGCGGGTGGATTCCTCGGTGATCCAGCCGACGGTCAGGCCGAGCGAGGTGATCAGCGGCGCCATCCACTCGGCGTCGCGGCGGGCCAGGTAGTCGTTGATGGTGACGACGTGGACCTGGTGGCCGGCCAGCGCATAGCCGGCGGCGGCGATGGCACCGGACAGGGTCTTGCCCTCACCGGTGGCCATTTCGACGACGTCGCCGGCCATCATCCGCAGCGCCCCGAGCAGCTGCACATCGAAGGGGCGCAGCCCGGTGCTGCGCTCGGCGGCCTCCCGGGCTATCGCCAGGAACTGCGGAATGTCGGCCGAGGTGGCCAGTTCATCGAGTTCCAGCAGCCGGGCGGCCTTGGCGAGCTGCTCGTCGTCGAGGTCGCGGGCCTTGGCGTCGAACGCGGCCGACGCGTCCACCTCGGCCATGCTCTGGGCCTTGACCTTGTCGGTGGACGCGCCGAGCAGCCGCCAGAATCCGCGGCTTACCCGGCCGCCCTGGCCGGAGGTGCTGGTCTTGGGGTTCTGGGTTTGCGAAATCCGCGACGAGATTCGTGCCACGTCACAACGGTACCGTCGGTCAGGCCAGATTCGACCGACGCGGGTACGCCACGGCCGGATCGGTCAGGGTGTTGACCACCGCGGGCAGTCCGCTGTCGAACGCGCGCCGCAGCGCCGGCCGCAGTTCGTGCGGGCTGCTGACCAGTTCTCCGTGGCCGCCCAGGGCCCGCACCACCTCGTCGTAGCGGGTGCCGGGACGCAGATCGGCCACCACCGAGTAGCCGTACAGCATCTCCATCGGGTGCTTCTCCAGCGCCCAGATGCCGTTGTTGCCGATCACCGACACCACGTGCACGCCGTGTCGCACCAGGGTGTCCCACTCCATGCCGGAGAAGCCGAAGGCGCCGTCGCCCTGCAGCAGCACCACCTGCCGATCGGGTCGGGCCAGCTTGGCGGCCAGTGCGTAACCGGGCCCCGACCCCAGGCAGCCGAACGGTCCGGAGTCCAGCCAGGCCCCCGGCACATAGCTATCGATCACCCGGCCGGCGTAGGAGCCGAAGTCGCCGGCGTCGATGACGATGATCGCGTCGCGATCCAGCAGCGGCAGTAGCTCGGCGTAGACCCGCATCGGGTGCAGCGGGGTGCGGTCGTCGGCCAGTTCGGCGGCCTCGGCGGCGCGGGCTTCGGTCTCGATGGTGCGCAGGCCCGCGATCCAGTCCTGGTGCCCGGTCGGCGTGGCACCGGCCAGCGCCGCCAGCGTCGCCGGCAGATCCCCGTAGAGACCGGCGGCAACCGCGCGCGGGTGCTCGCGGCCGGGGTGCACCCGGTCGGCGACGATCAGTTCGGTCTGCGCTCCGAACACCCCGCCGAAGCCGAGCCGGAAGTCCATCGGCACCCCGATCACCAGTGCCACGTCGGCCTGCGACAGCGCCGCTGAGCGGGCCCGGGAGAACGCCAGGTCGTGGTCGGCGCCCACCACACCGCGGGCCATTCCGTTGGCCAGCACCGGGATTCGCAGCCGCTCGGCCAGGTGCAGCAGCTCCTTCTCGGCGTGGCCCCACCACACGTTGGTGCCGGCCATGATCACCGGGCGTTGCGCCGCCGACAGCAGTGCCACCGCCCGCTCCAGCGCCGCGCCGTCGGCCGGCGGCTGCGGGGGCAATTCGGTCAGCGCCCCCGGTTCGCCGCGGTCGCCTGCCTCACCGAACACGTGGTCCATCGGGAAGTCGACGAACCCGACCCCCGACGGGGCGCCGACGGCGGCGCGCAGCGCGTCGTCCACCCGGTCGCCTACCGCGGCCGGGGACTGCGCGGTCGCCGCGTAGCGGGCCAGCGGCGCGACGAACGGCACGTGGTCGATCTCCTGCAGCGAGCCCATCCCCCAACGCAGCGACGGTGCCCGGCCGGCCAGCACCAGCATCGGCGACTGGTTCTGCTGCGCGGCCGCCATGGCGCTCATCCCGTTGGTGACGCCCGGGCCGGCGGTCAGCGCGACGACGCCGGGCACCCGGGTGACCTTCGCCCAGCCTTCAGCGGCGAAGGCGGCGGTCTGCTCGTGGCGGGTGTCGATCAACCGGATGCCCTCACTGCGGCAGCCGTCGTAGATCGAGAACAGATGCCCGCCCGACAGGGTGAACATGGTATCGATACCGCTGGCGCGAAGCCGGCGGGCGATCAACTGTCCGGCGTGCACGGTGTTCTGCATCGGGTGAGCCTAACCAGCGTGGGTGTGCAGCCGGGCCCCCGGCGCTGCGGTAGCTTCGCGCAGGACACCTGCGGCACGGAGGAGAACGACAGTGGAGCCGTACGAACCGTCGCTGGACTGGGGCGGCGAGCTGATCCCGTCCCTGATATGGATCGCGAAGGCCTGGGCCATCACGGCGCCGCTGACCCTGCTGGTGCTCTTTCTACTCGCACGCTTCACCGTCTGGGGCCGGCAGTACTGGCGGATCACCGGCGACTACTTCACGGGCCGCGATTCGGCGAAGGTGTGGCTGTGGCTGGGAGTGCTACTGCTCTCGGTGATGATCTCGGTGCGCATCGACGTGCTGCTCAGCTATTTCAGCAATGACCTCTACTCCGCGTTGCAGACCGCCTTCCAGGCCATCGGCGCCGGTGAGGACGCCATCCGCGCCGATGCCATCCGCGGATTCTGGATGGCGCTGGGCATCTTCGCGATTCTGGCCACCATCTACGTCAGTCTGGTGATGCTCGACCTGTACCTGACACAGCGATTCATCATCCGCTGGCGTACCTGGCTCACCGACCGGCTGACGGCTGACTGGCTCGGCGATCGCGCCTACTATCGGGGCCGCTTCACCGAAAGCAACACCGACAACCCCGACCAGCGTATTCAGCAGGACATCGACATCTTCACCACTGGCGTAGGCGCCTCGCCCAACAGCCCGCAGATCGGAACCGGCTCGATGCTGGTGTTCGGCGCCATCTCGTCGGTGTCCACCGTGGTGGCGTTCGTCCCGATCCTGTGGAACCTGTCGGGACCGGTGACGCTCTTCGGCGTCACGCTGGAACGGGCGCTGTTCTGGCTAGCGTTCGTCTACATTTTCCTCGCGACCGTCGTCGCGTTCTGGATCGGCCGGCCACTGATCCGGCTGAGCTTCCGCAACGAACGCACCAATGCCGCCTTCCGCTACGCGTTGGTGCGGTTGCGGGACGCCGCCGAGGCGGTGGGTTTCTACCGCGGCGAAGCCACCGAGCGGGGCATTCTGCGCACCCGGTTCGAGAACATCATCGCCAACTACCGGGCCTACGTGCGCCGGACCTTGGGGTTCACCGGGTGGAACCTGGCCATGAGCCAGATCCTCACCCCGCTGCCGCTGGCCGTTCAGGCGCCCCGGCTGTTCGCCGGTGAAATCAGCTTCGGCGACGTCACCCAGTCGTCCAGCGCCTTCGGCAGCATCAGCAGCTCGCTGTCGTTCTTCCGCAACGCCTACGACCAGTTCGCCTCCTACCGCGCCTCCATCATCCGTCTGTACGGGCTGGTGGAAGCCAATGCCGACGCCCGGGAGATGCCCAGCCTGGACACCGTTGCCAGCACCGACGGGTCGGTGCAACTCACCGGCGTCGAGGTGCGCACCCCGGCCGGCAGCCAGCTCGTCGACCCCTTGACCATGCGCCTGGACCGTGGCGACACCATGGTGGTGACCGGGCGCTCCGGCGCCGGCAAAACCACGCTGCTGCGCAGCCTGGCCCAGATGTGGCCCTACACCAGCGGCACCGTGGCCCGTCCGGTCGACGGCCACCAGACCATGTTCCTGTCCCAGCTGCCCTATGTGCCGCTGGGTGACCTGCGCACGGTGGTCTCCTACCCGGCTCAGGCCGGCGAGATCCCCGACGAGGACCTGCAGCGGGTGCTGGCCAAGGTGGCGTTGTCGCATCTGACCACGCGGCTCAACGAGGAACAGGATTGGGCCAAGGTGCTTTCGCCCGGCGAGCAGCAGCGGATCGCCTTCGCCCGGATCCTGCTGACCAAACCCAAGGTGGCGTTCCTCGACGAGGCCACCTCGGCGCTGGACGAGGGCCTGGAGTACGTCGTGTACGAGCTGATCCGCACCGAACTACCCGACACCATCGTGGTCAGTGTCAGCCACCGGCCGACGGTGGACCGCTACCACGACCGGCATCTGGAACTGCTCGGCGACGGCGCCTGGCGGCTGGGCACGGTCCAGGGCCGCGAACCGACGCCGGTGTAGCGCGGTTGCTGCCATGCTGGCCGCGTGGAGATGTACAGGCCCTCGCTGGATTGGGCGAACGAGATCCCACTGTCGCTGCTGTGGGCAGCAAAAGCGTGGGCGATCACCGCGGTGATCACGATCCTGGTGCTGGTGGCGCTGGTCCGGTGGACGTCATGGGGCCGGCAGTTCTGGCGGGTGACGGGCGGGTATTTCCGCGGCCGCGGCAGTCTTTCGGTCTGGGCGTGGCTGGGGGTACTGCTGTTCCTCACGCTGATCGCGGTGCGGATCCAGGTGCTGCTGAGCTACCAGCTCAACGACCAGTACAACGCGCTGCAGGTGGCGTTCGAGGGCGTCGGCGCCGGCAATGACGCGGTCCGCGATTCCGGGGTGCGCGGCTTCTGGACCGCCATCGTCACGTTCATCGCCATTGCCGCGGTGTACATCGGCCGGCAGCTGGTCGACATCTACCTGACCCAGCACTTCATCATCCGCTGGCGGGTGTGGCTGACCGACCGCCTGACCGCGGACTGGCTCGACGACGAGTCGTTCTACCGCGGCCGGTTCCTCGCCCAACCCGTCGACAACCCCGACCAGCGCATCCAGGACGACATCGACGCGTTCACCGGGTGCACCGGGACTGGCGAGAACACTCCGACAGTGGGTACCGCCACGACGTTGCTGTTCGGCGCCGTGAACGCGATGGTGTCGGTGGTGGCCTTCACCCCGATCCTGTGGAACCTGTCCGGGCCGTTGACGTTCTTCGGCGTCACCCTGGACCATGCGCTGTTCTGGATCGCGCTGTTGTACGTCTTCGCCACCACCGTCGTCGCGTTCTGGATCGGCCGGCCGCTGATCCGGTTCAGCTTCCGCAACGAGCTGACCAACGCCGCCTTCCGCTACGGCCTGGTGCGGGCCCGCGACGCCGCCGAGTCGATCAGCTTCTACCGCGGCGAGGGCGCCGAGAAGTCAATCCTGCGAGCGCGTTTCGCGGCGATCATCTCCAATTACCGCGGCTACGTGGCGCGCACGTTGGTCTTGTTGGGCTGGAATCAGTCCATCAACCAGATCATCAACCCGTTGCCCCTGGTGGTGCAGGCCCAGCGGTTGTTCACCGGCCAGATCAACTTCGGTGACGTCACCCAGTCGGCCAGCGCCTTCAGCAGCGTGCACGACTCGCTGTCGTTCTTCCGCTCGGTCTATGACTCGTTCGCCTCCTACCGCGCCACCATCATCCGGCTCGACGGCCTGGTCACCGCCAACGAGCAGGCCCGCGCGCTGCCCCGGTTGACCGCCGAGCACGGTAACGACGGGGCCCTGGAACTGCGGGATGTGGAGGTCCGCGATCCGCAGGGCAAGCAGCTGCTGACGGGCTTGAATCTTCGGCTGGAGCCGGGCGAATCGCTGGTGATCACCGGCAAGTCCGGATGCGGGCGAACCACCCTGCTGCGCAGCATCGCCCGGCTGTGGCCGTTCGCCAGCGGCACGGTGCGCCACCCCGACGGGGATGGCGACGCGATGTTCCTCTCCCAGGTGCCGTACCTGCCGCTGGGTGACCTGCGCGCGGTGCTGTCCTATCCGAGCCGGGAGTGCACCCTGCACGACGACGACGTGGTGACCGCGCTCGATGCCGTCGCGCTGGGCCACCTCGCCGGTCGGCTCAACCAGATTGAGGACTGGGCGAAGGTGCTCTCCCCGGGGGAGCAGCAGCGGATCGCCTTCGCCCGGGTGCTATTGCAGAAGCCGCGGGTGATCTTCCTCGACGAGTCCACCTCGGCGATCGACGAGGGCCAGGAGTACGCCATCTACCGGATGCTCAACGAGCGACTGCCCGACAGCATCATGGTGTCGGTCACCCACCGCGGGACGGTGGAGCAGCATCACGAACGCCATCTGCGTCTGCTGGGCGACGGCCGCTGGGAACTGGACCGCGAAGACGAACCAATGACCGTCTAAACGGTTTTCGCGCTCGCCACCGCACGGGCCGCGTGCGCGCCCGCGCGGCGGCCGAAGAACGATCCCGCGCCCAATTGCGTTCCACTGGAATAGCCTTTGCCGTCCTGGGCCAGGGTGGAGGCACACGCGCCGGCCGCGTACAGGCCGGCGATGGCATGGCCGTCCTCGCGCAGCACCCGACCGTCGACATCGGTGGCCAGCCCCCCGACGGTGAAACCGGAATAGAGCGCCTTTCCCAGCGACAGGTCGAACGCCGCCCAGGGTCCTTTGTCTTGCGGCGCAAGGAATTCCGGCTGCTTGTGAAAGTCCGGGTCCTGCCCTTTGGCGGCGTTTTCGTTGTAGCGGTTCAGGGTGTCCACCAGATTGCCCGCCGGGATACCGAGGGCGGACTCCATCTCCTGCAACGTCTCCCAGCCGTCGATGAACTTGATCAGCGGGAAGTTCGGGCGCTGCAGGTGCGCCTCGTCGACGATCAGGAATGCCGCGCTGTCGGGCTGGTCCATGACGAAACCCGACGTGCGGGAGTGGTAGGAGTCCTCGGCGACGAACCGCTGCCCCAGTTTGTTGACGATGATCCCGGTCAGCAGCACCGACGGCGGGTAGACCGGCGCGGTGATGAACGCCTGGTCCATGTGCTTGGTGGCACCGCCGGCCGACATTCCCAGGCGGATGCCCAGGCCGTCGTCGTAGGTGCTGCCCAGCACGAACGGCTTCTCGGCAAGTTTCGGGGTGTAGGCGGCGACCATGTCGGAGTTCATCACGAATCCGCCCGCGGCGATCACCACGGCCCGGGCGCGCACGGCCCCGGTGTCGCCGAAATGCTTCCAGGTCACCCCGGCCACCGCCCCGTCGTCGAGAATGAGGTGCGTCGCGCCGGTCTCGTAGCGCACTCCCACGCCCAATTCGGCGGCCCGCTTGAGCAGCAATTCGATGACCAGGGCCGCCCCCTGGGTGTCGCCGGGGACTGGGACCTTGTGCCCGCGCGGTGCGGCGACCGCAAGATCGGAATAGGGCCAGACCTTTTCGTTGCCGGTGTACATCAGCCCTTCGGTTCCGGGCTGGATCACCGCCTTGTCCGGGTAGTAGCTGCGCTCGAAGTGCACACCGAGGTCCTCGAGCCAGTCGAAGTGCTCGACGCTGCCCTCGCAGTAGGCGCGGATCTTGTCGTGCTCGGGTTCCCGCGACATCGCGACGAGGTAGGAGTACATCTCCTCGGCACTGTCGGGGTGGCCGGTGGCCTGCTGCACCGCGGTGCCGCCGCCGAGGTAGAAGTGCCCGCCGGCCAATGCGGTGGTGCCGCCGGCGACCGCCGCACGTTCCAGCACCAGGACCCGGGCACCGCAGGCCGCGGCGCTCACCGCCGCGCACCCCCCGCCGATGCCGAAACCGATGACCACGACATCGACGTCGTCGGACCAGTCGGTCACAGCGGAGGCGTCGATGGTGGCCGGAATGTCCAGCCCGCTCATGGGCACGAGGATATCCCCGGGGCGCCGGACTGGCGAGAACGTGTTCTAGTTTTTACGGGGTGGCGGCGGCGTTGAGGAGCGTCGCACCGGTGTCGGCGCGCAGTTGCTGCCCGGTGGCCTGCCAGGACACCGCCGCCGGCAGCTGACCCCAGGTGCTGTTGAACAGCCCCATCATCACCGCGGTGCCGCCCGGCCCCAGGGTGTAGACCGGGCCGCCGGAGTCGCCCTTCTGGCTGACGACACCGTTGTTCATGGTGAACCAGCCGTTGTTGACCCGCTCCACGGCGCCGCAGGTCTCCCCCGTCACCACGCCGAAGTGGCAGATCGGTTGACCGACGACCAGTTGGGCAATCGGGTCGACGACCAGGTTGCGGCCACCGGGCAGCACCGTGCTGACGGTGACGTCCGGGGCCAGCGCGATGGTCTCGTAGTCGCTGATCACCTGATCGGTGCGCACCACGGTGCCGTCGGGAGTGTTGTCCCGGGCGGTGGCGACGACGCCGATGAACCTGCCGTCACGGTCGGTGACCGTTCCGTTGCCGCGGCAGTGGCCGGCGGAGTAGGCGATCCGTGCGACCGGATCGACGAAGCCGAGGGTGCACACCGTGCTGCCCTGGCGGATCTCCATGCCCGGGTGTACCTGAAGTCCACCGTCGGCCGCGGCGGCCGAAGACAGAGCGGTCAGCGCTGCCGTGGCCGCCGCGGCGACGACGAGAGATCCCAGGAAACGGGGCACCATACACCTCGATCAGTCGGCGACCCGTCAACTGACGGGATCGCAATAAGCGTGTCGAGGTGTGTATCGGCCCGGTGGCCGAATCGTTACCGACTCTTTATGGGGTCACGGGATGGTGATGACCTGGCCCACCTCGATGTGGTCCGGGTTGGCGATGTTGTTGGCCTTGGCCAGCTCCATATAGCGGTTGCCGTCGCCCAGGTACTGCTTGGCGATGTTGAACAGGGTGTCGCCGGAAACCACGGTGTGGGTGCGCGGGGCCGGCGGGGCGGGCGGGGCGGGCACCTCGTTGGCCACCGGGGCGACCTCGTCGAACGCCAGCGGGGGCGGCGGAGCGTCGGTTTCGGTGCGCGACGACCAGGCGGACCCGTCGGCCGAATAGAGCACGACATTGCGGTCGTCCTGGAGGACGAGGCGGACATCTTTCTTACCCTTGGTCTCGCTGTGCCACTTCGGGGTGTCCCCGGCGTAGAGCACGAAGTTGCCGTCCGACTGGACCTCGGCACGGTCGACGCCCTGGCCGTTGGTGCCGGTGGCCCAGACCGCCTCGCCGCGCGCGGCGAGAACGAGGTTGCCGTCGTCCTGCAGCGTCAGGGTGTAGGCGCCGTTGCTCGACGTGAGCGAATCGCCCCGGCCGAGCTTCTGTCCTGCGTTGAGTGTGTCTCCCACGACTTGATTTACCTCCTGAAGATGCCGCCGTCTCGTCGGCGGGCGTCCGCGAGCCTATCCGAAATCCGCTTCTACCTGGCGAAGCGGGCCAGCACCGGACCCAGGATCGCGAGGATGAAAACGTAGGGTGTGGCGACCGCGCTGAGCGTGCCGGCGCCGGCGCCGACCAACCCGATGATCACCAGCGAAAACTCCCCGCGGGCGATCAGTGCCGTGCCGGCGCGGCGCTGACCTGCCCGGGCCGCGCCTTCCCGTCGTGCGGCGTAGATGCCCGTGATCACCTTGGTGCCGGCGGTCACCGCCGCCAGCGCCAGCGCGAACGGCAGCTTGGGCAGCAGGTCGCCGGGGTCGACCGCCAGCCCGATCGCCACGAAGAACACCGCCGCGAACAGGTCTCGCAGCGGGTTGAGGACATTGCGGGCGCGGTCGGCGATCGGGCCGGTCAGGGTGAGCCCGACCAAGAAGGCGCCGACCGCGGCCGAGGCGTGCAGGTGTTCGGCGATCGCCGCCACGATCAGGGTGAGGCCCAGGATCCGCAGCAGCATCTGTTCGTCTTCGGGGTGACCGAGCATCCGTCCGACGTGGTGGCCCCACCGCATCGACACCAGGAAGGCCAGGCCCAGGGCGCCGATGGCCACCGCCGTCCACAGCAGCGCCTGCAGGACCGTGCCGCCGGCGGCCAGCACCGTGAGCACCGGCAGGTAGGCCGCCATGGCGAAGTCCTCCAGCACCAGCACCGACAGCACCGCCGGGGTTTCCCGGTTACCGAGCCGGTCCAGATCGCCGAGCAGCCGGGCGATCACCCCCGACGACGAGATATAGGTGATGCCGGCCAGCGCCAGGATGCCGACCGCATCCAAGCCGAGCAACCAGCCGGCCACCGCCCCCGGCGTGGCGTTGAGCACCAGGTCCACCGCGGCTGAGGGCAGATGGCGGCGCAGCGACTCGGAGAACTCGCCGACGGAGAACTCCAGGCCCAGGGTGAGCAGCAGCAGCACCACGCCGATCGAGGCGCCGGTCTCGACGAAGTCCGCGGCGGCGGTGACGGGGGCGACGCCGCCATTGCCGAGGAACAGGCCGGTCAGCAGATACAGCGGGATCGGCGAGAGGCCGAAGCGTCGCGCCGCTGCTCCCAGCACTGTGAGCACCAGCAGGATGGCGCCGAGCTCGAAAAGCAGCGGCGCCGAGACGGCCACGGGTCAGCCCTGTTCGACCAGCTGACGGACCGCCACGATCCCGTCCGCGGTGCCGATCACCACCAGCACGTCGTGGGCATGGAGCATTTCGTCCGGCCCGGGCGAGGCCAGCACCTGTTCGTCGCGGACGACCGCGACGATCGAGGCGCCGGTACGGGTCCGGGCCTGGGTGTCACCCAGTGGCCGCCCGGCGTAGGGCGAGTGGGACCCCACCTCGACCTGCCCGGCATCCAGGCCCGGCACCTCCTTGGTGAGGTCGGCGTAGCTTTCCACCATCCGCGGGGCGCCGAGGATCTGCGCCATCGCCTCGGCTTCGCGTTCGGTCAGCCGGAACACCCGCCGCGCCCGGTCCGGGTCCTTCGACGCGTACACCAAAACCTCGAAATGGCCCTTGCGATGGGCGATCACACCGATGCGGTCACCGTCGGCGTTGTCGAACTCGTACCGCAGCCCGACCCCGGGCAGCAGGGTTTCGTTGACGTCCACGTTTCCTAGTGTGCCGTGCCAGCGGCGATGTTGGTGGCAGGATCAGTGGCAGCCGGATCGGCTTTCACGGCGGGCTGCCAGCCCGGTGGGCCGAAGATGTAGCCCAGCCGTTCCCGCCAGGACTTCGCGGCCCGGACGTCGCGGGCGATCGCCACGTATTCGTGGGTCTGAAGCTTCCAGATGTTGAACGTGTGCACCGGTTTGGTCAAGCCGTAGTGCGGCCGGAACAGTTCGGGCTGGAAGGTGCCGAAGATCCGGTCCCAGATGATCAGGATGCCGCCGTAGTTGCGGTCCAGGTACTGCGGGTCCATGCCGTGGTGCACCCGGTGGTGCGACGGGGTGTTGAAGACGAACTCGACTGCCCGCGGCAGGGTGCCGATGCGCTCGGTGTGGATCCAGAACTGGTAGACCAGGCTGATCGAGAAACTGGCGAACACCATCCACGGCGGAACTCCCAACAGCGGCAACGGCATCCACATGATCAGCTCGCCGCTGTTGTTCCATTTCTGCCGCAGCGCGGTGGCGAAGTTGAAGTACCGGCTGGAGTGGTGCGCCTGATGGGTGGCCCAGATCAGCCGGACCCGGTGGGCGATGCGGTGATAGGCGTAGAAGAGCAGGTCCACCCCGACCAGGGCGATCACCCAGGTGTACCAGTGCCGGGCCGACAAGTGCCAGGGAGCCACGTAGGCGTACAGCGCGGCGTAGCCGAGCAGACCCAGAAACTTCCAGGCGCCCATCGTGACGATCGACACCAGGCCCATCAGGATCGACGCGCGCGCGTCGGGCCCCAGGTACGCACCCGTGGCCGGACGGCCCGACTCCTCACCTGATTGGGCACCTGGTCGGGCACCTGGTTGGGCACCGGTGTGTTCGAGCTTGCGGACCGCCGTCCACTCGATGGTCAGCAGCACCAGGAAGAACGGCACGGCGAACAGCACCGGATCGCGCATCGGCGCTGGCAACAGCGAGATGAAATTCACGAGTTGATCCACCTGACACCTGCTCCGTGAGATCTTGCTGCGGCCTGCCCCAGGATATCGTCGCGCCCGTGCACAAATGGGCCCTGTTGGCCGCCGCGATCGCCGCCGAGGTCAT
This sequence comes from Mycolicibacterium sp., assembly GCA_032117575.1. Classification (GTDB taxonomy): domain Bacteria; phylum Actinomycetota; class Actinomycetes; order Mycobacteriales; family Mycobacteriaceae; genus Mycobacterium. The sequence goes on along the minus strand of JAULZA010000094.1, from coordinate 18,754 downwards.
CGCGACCATGTCGCTGCGCGCTCTGCAGGAAAACCGGCTCTGGCTCGTCGTGGTCGTCGTGGGGTATTCGACCTCGTTCTATCTGCTGACCAAGGTCTGGCAGGCCGGTGTTCCGGTCGGCGTCGCCTACGGCATCTGGGGTGCGACGGGCACCGCCATCACCGCGGTGCTGGGTACGGTCCTCTTCGGTGAGCCCTTCACCGTCGCAATCGCGATCGGAATCGGACTGATCGTCGCAGGGGTGCTGATGGTCGAGTTCGGCTCGCACCCGGAGCCGAAATCGTGATGTGGCTGACGCTGGCCGGCGCCATCGTCCTCGAAGTGATCGCCACCCTGTCCCTGCGCGCCTCGGACGGATTCCGGAAACGGGTGTGGATCGCCCCGGTTGTCATCGGGTACGTCTGCTCGTTCACGCTGGTCTACCTGACGCTCTCGCTCGGCATGCCGGTGGGCATCGCCTACGGCGTGTGGTCGGCCTGCGGCGTGGCCCTGATCGCGCTGATGGGCAAAGTGCTGTTCGCCGAACCGCTGACGCCGGTGATGATCGGCGGCATCGTCCTGATCATCGCCGGGGTACTCACCATCGACTTGACCGGTTCGGCGGACTGATCCGCGCGCGCCGAGCCAATCGGCAGAGCAAGATGGCGGATATGGCTGATCCGTCGTTGACCGCCGTCGCCGACCGTCTCGGGGTGGCATGCGCCTACCACGACTGGACCGGAAATTTCGTGACCGTCGACTCGTCCACCGTGGTGGCCGTGCTGGCCGCGCTCGGGGTGCGGGCCGACAACGACGAAGCCTGCGCGGCAGCGCTTTCCGACCTCGACCGCCAGCACTGGTCGCGGGCGCTACCGCCGACGGTGGTCACCCGCTCCGGCACCGAAGCATCGTTCTGGGTGCACGTCACCCACGGCGCCCCGGCGCAGGTCTGGGTGCGCCTGGAGGACGGGACGGTCCGCAGCGACATCCGGCAGGCGGACAACTGGAATCCACCGTTCGATCTCGGCGACAGGCTGGTCGGTGAAGCCACCTTCGTGCTGCCCGCCGACCTCCCGCTGGGCTACCACCGGATTCATCTGCGTTCCGGGGACGAGGAATTCGACACCGAGGAATTCGACACCGAGGAATTCGACACCGAGGAATTCGACACCGCCCTGATCGTCACCCCAGCGTGGCTGGGGCTGCCGGCCCGGATGGGGGCACGGCGGGTCTGGGGTCTGGCCACCCAGCTCTACAGCGTGCAGTCGAAGGGGTCGTGGGGGTTCGGTGATCTGGCCGACCTCGCCGACCTCGCGGTGTGGGCGGGTTCCCGGCACGGGGCTGGCTACGTGCTGGTCAACCCGCTGCACGCGGCCTCCCCCACCAGCCCCATGGAGCCCTCCCCCTACTTGCCCACCTCACGCCGGTTCGTCAACCCGCTGTACTTGCGGGTGGAGGCCATCCCGGAATTCGCCGCCCTGGCCCGGCGCGACCGGGTGCGCAACGCGCGCAAAGCCGAACAGCGACGGGCCCGCAAGTCCAACACCATCGACCGCGACGGTGTCTGGGCGGCGAAGCGCAAGGCCCTCAAAGTCATCTACCGCGAGCCCCGGTCGGCCGGCCGCGAACTGGCCTTCACCGCCTTCAAGGAACGCGAGGGCACCGCGCTGGACGACTTCGCCACCTGGTGTGCGGTGGCCGAAAAGCACGGCGGCGACTGGAAATCCTGGCCGGCGCAATTGCAGAACCCGGCCAGCCCGGCGGTCGCCGATTTCGCCGAGCGCAACAGCGATGCGGTGGACTTCCACCGCTGGCTGCAGTGGCAGCTCGACGACCAGCTTGCCCACGCGCAATCCCAGGCGCTGCGCACCGGGATGCCGCTGGGCATCATGGGCGATCTCGCCGTGGGGGTGCACCCCACCGGCGCGGACGCGTGGTCGCTGCAGGACGTGCTGGCCCTCGGCGTCACCGCGGGTGCCCCGCCCGACGAGTTCAACCAGCTGGGCCAGGACTGGTCGCAGCCGCCGTGGCGGCCCGACCAACTCGAAGAGCTTGGCTACCAACCTTTTCGGGAACTGATCGCCGCGATCCTGCGGCACTCCGGCGGGGTGCGCATCGACCATGTGATCGGGCTGTTCCGGCTGTGGTGGATTCCCCAAGGCGCCCCGCCGACCCAGGGCACCTATGTCCGCTACAACCACGACGCGATGATCGGAATCGTCGCCCTGGAGGCGCACCGGGCCGGCGCGGTGGTGGTCGGCGAGGATCTGGGCACCGTGGAGCCGTGGGTGCGGGACTATCTGCGCGACCGCGGTGTGCTGGGCACCTCGATCCTGTGGTTCGAGATCGACGCGGACAACCGCGGGCCCCTGCAGGCCCAGCACTGGCGTGAGCTGTGTCTGTCCTCGGTCACCACGCACGACCTGCCACCCACCCCGGGCTACCTGGACGGCGCGCACGTCCGGCTGCGCCACGAACTGGGCCTGCTCACCCGGTCCGCCCAGGACGAGCTGGCCGACGACCGGGCCCAGCAGGAGGCGTGGATGGCGGAATTGCGCCGGGCCGGGCTGCTCGGCGCCGAGGCCGACGAGGAGGACGTGACGCTGGCCCTCTACCGGTATCTCGGCCGCACACGCTCGCGGCTGCTGGCGTTGGCGCTGACCGACGCGGTCGGTGAGCGTCGCACCCAGAACCAGCCCGGCACCACCGACGAGTACCCGAACTGGCGGGTGCCGCTGAACGGCCCGGACGGCAAGCTGCTGCTGCTGGAGGACGTCTTCACCGACCGGCGCGCCGCCGAGCTGGCCGAGGCGATGCGGGCGGCGACCGATCCCGGAACCGGCTGAGCGATGCCGGTTCTCAGCGCGGGGTTGCTGTTGCACCGGCGGGTCGGCACGGCTGTCGAAGTCCTCATCGGCCACCCGGGCGGCCCGTTCTGGATCCGCAAAGACGACGGCGCCTGGTCGATTCCCAAGGGCGAGTGCACCTCCGGCGATGACCCGTGGGAGGCCGCCTGTCGCGAGTTCGCCGAGGAGATCGGCTGTCCCACTCCCGACGGGCCGCGGCTGGACCTCGGAACGGTGCGCCAGCCCAGCGGAAAGATGCTGACGGTGTTCGCCGTCGCCGCCGACCTCGACGTCAGCGACTTCGTCAGCAACACCTTCACCCTGGAATGGCCGAAAGGCTCAGGGCGCCTTCAGGAATTCCCGGAACTCGACCGGATCGCCTGGCTGCCGGTGACGGCTGCGCACACCAAACTCCTCAAGGGGCAACGGGTGTTCCTGGACCGGTTACCAGCGTGATCAGACCAGGCCGCGAGCCGCCTCGGCGATCGCCTCCCGGGCAGCCCGCCGGCGCATGTCGATAGCGTCGCCGATCCGGCGGGCCAGCCGGTGGTCTTTCTGCACAATGGCGTTCATCGCCTCCCGGGACACCGCGACGACCGTCGTATCGGTCAGGGCGACGACACCAGTCATCATCCGCTGACGGGTCAGCGCCGTTCCCCCAAAGTAGTCGCCGACGCCCAGTTCACCGACCTGAAGTCTGCCGCCATCCTCGGTGACTACGAACATCTGCACGCGGCCGTCGGTGACGAATCCCATGTCCTCGGGAATGCTGTTGGGCGCCATGACGATTTCCCCGGCGGCGTAGGGCAGCACGCGGGCGTCGGCCAGGATCGTCGCGGCGGCGTCGCCGTCCAGCCCGAGTCCCGCAGTGATCGCGCCGATGTGTTCGGCCAGATAGACGCCCTTGCGCTTGGTGCCGGACTTCGCGTCGTCGAGGTGCAGCCCGGCCCGCTGCGCGGCGTACCATGCCCGCTGCATCATCAGGGACACCGCGCCGTCGGCCTCGGCCGGCGCAACTACCGGCACCATCAGCCGGTAGTTGACCAGCCCAGGATGCACCGTGTGGGCCCCCAGCGGCGTCACCGTGGCGGCGACGTCGGCCACCTTTGCCGGGACGCCGTCGGCCACCGACAGCAACGCCGCCTTCACCGCTCCCGGCGGGTCCTCGGCGGAGAAGGCGAAGGTCGCTTTGGCTTTGAAATACGGGGCGACGGTGCGGCTCAGGTTGACGAAGGCGTCGCCGGCCAACGCGGCGTTGGGCACCACCTGCACCCCGTTTTCGGTGTCGATGTGCACCGCCCGCCAGTTCACCTCGACGACACGGCCCTTGCCGAACTTGGTGTCCAGCCAGTCGCCGATCCGGAATGGCTGCTCGAAGAGCAGCAGCAGACCGGAGATGACCGGCCCGACAGCGTTCTGCACGGCCAGGCCGATGACGATGGACGTGACGCCGACCGCGGTGATCAGGCCACCGATATTGGCGCCCCACACCCAGGACAGCAGTATCGCGATCCCGATCAGGATCAGGATCAGCCGGCCCAGATCGACGAAGATGCCGGGCAACCGGCTGCGCCAGCTCTCGGCGGTCGCACCCCCGAAGAAGGCGGCATTGGCACCGGACAGCAGCACCAGCATGAGGAAGAAACCGAAGACCGTGGCGGTGATCTTCGACCACGTCGGGTTGCCGTCGGCATGTTCGAACTGACGGATCAGCAGGTATGCCGCCAAAGCCGGCAGCACCCAGTTGCGGAGCAGCAAAATCGGTTTGGCGTAGGCGCTGCCCCGCCGGACCAGCGAGCTGTGGATCTCGTGCAGCAGCAGCAGGGCGATCGGCAGGCCGACCGAGACGATGACGACGGGCCAGAACCACGTCTCGCCGGTGAATTCATTCATGGCGACCGCCCTCTATACCGGCTGCCGTGTCGCGACGTCGAGCCGCCAGACCCTCTCGGTCCCGGCTGAACTCGTGATAGTGCCGGCATCGGAGAAGGGGTAGATGCCGACCACGGCGTCATGCACCCGGTCGCTGACGAAGATGCCGGCCGACCGCGCGGAATCGCGGACCCGGTGGGCCAGATCGACAGCCTCCCCCCACAGCGCGTAGACCGTCGAGCGCTCACCGACCAGGCCGCTGGTGACCGGCCCGCTGTCGATGCCGACCCGCAGCGACAACTCGGCGCCGTTCTGTTCGTTGAACCGCTCCAGGATCTCGGCGAGCTCTTTGGCGTAGGCGATGGTGCGGCTGGCATGGTCCACCCGCGGCACCACCAGCCCGCAGGTGGCCAGCAGTCCGTTGTCCTGCATGGTGCGGACCCGCTCGATGCCGTTCCGGTCGGCCGCCGCGTCGAATGCCTCGATCAGCGAGTTGAGCACCGACACCGATTCCTCGGCCCGCAACGTCCCCGCGTAGTCGTCGAATCCCAGCATCTGGGCGTAGACCACTGAGACGTCGCGGTTCTCGGTGCTGATGTTCTCCTCACCCTCGCGGTAACGGCGGGCCACCGGCTCGGGCATCAGGCTCTTGAGCAGTTCGTCGTTCTCGCCGCGCTGTTCGTCGATCAGCTGCTGCTTGGTCAGCAGGCTCGCGCTCATATCGTTGAACGACGACGCCAACTCACCGATTTCGTCCCGCGAGGTCACCGGGACGGCGATGCCGAGTTCACCGCCGCTCACCCGCTGCACCGCGCCCACCAGTTTTTTGAGCGGGCGAGTGAGGATCCGGCTGAACAACAGCGACAGCAGCGACACGATCAACACGATCGCCGCGGTGGAGAGGGCAAGATTACGCGCGAATGCGCGCACTGGGGCGTACGCCTCGGACTTGTCGATCTTGGCCACCATCACCCAGTTCAGGCCGGGAAGCTGCACCGGCGCATAGGCCACCAGTGACTCCGGCCCCAGATAGCTCTTGGCGGTGGTCACCCCGGACTGACCGGCAAGTGCCAGGTTGACCGCCGGGGTGTTGACCGGTTGCAGCAGCACGCTGTTGTCCAGTTCCACCTGGCGTCGGGCGATGTCCTCCGGGGTCCCGTTGGCCACCACGGCTTTGATGTAGGCCTCCGGATCCTCCAGCAACTTCCGCGACACCGACCGCATCAGCCGATCCGGACCCGCCATGTAGGTCTCGCCGGTCTCGCCCAGGCCCGCCTTCGCCCAGCCTTCCTGGCCAGTCATCACGTCATTGAGGCGGTCGACCGAAAGCTGCAGCGCCATAATGCCGTACACACCGGCCTCGTCGCCGATCGGAGTGAGAACAAAAGGGGAAGGCCGGCCGCCCGACGGCGCGTAATCCTCGAAGTCGGCGAAGATCAAGTCGTCCACCGAGGACGCCCGCATGGCCTGGCGGACAGCCTCCGCGAGCTTTGTCGCCTTGAACGGGCCGCCGAGCACGTTGGCCCCGAGGTCGATCTCCTTGGCAACGGAGTAAACCACGTTGCCGTTGGAGTCGATCAGCAGCGCGTCGTCGAACCCGAACCGGCCTACGAAGTCGGCGAAGAACGGTTGGAAGCGCTCGTTGAGCTTGGTCCAGGTGCTCGGGTCACCGGCGCTTAAGATCTTGGCGGCGGCTGTGGAGTCGCCCTTAGCCGGCACCGTGTACAGGCTCTGGATGTAGGTCTGGGCGTTGGAGGTCGGCCGGAACAGACCCCCATCAACTTTCTGGCCGCTGCCATTCTCCAGTGCGGGGTCGAACACTTCGGCGTAGTAGGTGTCCACCGCCTCTTTCGCCCGCGGTGGCAGCGGGGTCTTCTGCAGCTCACCGAAGGCAGCGGTGAATTCCTTCACGGCGTCGATGGTGGCCGCCGAATGGGTGAGCACGGTGGCGGCATTGGAGATGCCGCCGTAATAGGCCGTGATCTCCCGCTCGCGCGACTCGCGCAGCTGGATGAGCCGCTGGTATTCGGCGTTGCGCAGCGAGGTGGTGCCGTTGATGTAGCCGATAACACCGGCGACAAGGACCGAGATGATGCTCACCGCCAGCAACATGATCAGCAGCTTGGACTGAAATCCCAGCGATCTCAGGCCGCGCAGTTGCGAAAGTCTTGCCACAGGGCGGGTCTCCCAAATCTCATGGCGAACACAGGTGCTGGTGGACGGCCCGCATTTTAGCGCAAATCCGACCACCCGACGGGGCCGTACCATCGGCGGCGTGACGGAGGGCATCCCCGACAACACCCCGCTGTGGCTGTTCGCCGACCAGCTGGGTCCGCGGGTGTACGGCGGGGAGCACGCCCACCGCCCCGTGCTGCTCGTCGAGGCCGAATCCGCGCTGCGCCGTCGGCGATGTCACCGCCAGAAGCTGCATCTGGTGCTCTCCGCGTTGCGGCACGCGCACGCCGATCTGGGCGATCGGGCCACCCTCATCCGCGCCGGCACCTACACCGAGGCGCTGCGCCGCTACGGCCGCCCGGTGCTGGTGCACGAGCCGACCTCGCACGCCGCCGAACGGTTCGTCCACCGGCTGCGCAACGAGGGTCTGGTAGCCGACGTGCTGCCCACGCCGACGTTCGCGTTGCACCGCAGCGAATTTCGGCACTGGGCCGGGAAGCGGCAGCGATTCCGGATGGAGGACTTCTACCGGGAGCAGCGCCGTCGCTTCGGGGTGCTCATGGACGGTCCGGAATCTGATCGGGTGCCGGTGGGTGGCCGGTGGAACTTCGACACCGACAACCGGGAGCCGCCCCCCAGAGGACGGACCGCGCTGGACGTTCCGCCGCCATACCGTCCGGTCGAGGACGACATCGACGCCCGGGTGCGCCGGGACATCGACGACATGGGTGTCGAGACCATCGGGGTCGACGGTCCCCGGCTGTTCCCGGTGACCCCCGCCGAGGCGCAGAAAGCCTTGCACCTCTTCATCGCCCACCGGTTACCGGTGTTCGGCCAGTACGAAGACGCGATGATGAGCGCCGATTGGGCGATGGCGCACTCGTTGCTGTCGGTGCCGCTCAACCTCGGGGTACTGCACCCGCTGGAGGCGGTGCACGCCGCCGAGCAGGCCTACCGGGACGGCGCCGCGCCGCTGGCCGCGGTGGAGGGGTTCATCCGGCAGATCCTGGGCTGGCGCGAGTACATGTGGCAGCTGTACTGGCATTTCGGGCCGGAGTACGCCGACAGCAACCATCTGCAGGCGCACACCGAACTGCCCTCCTGGTGGACCGACCTCGACGCCGACGCGGTGCAGGCCGAATGCCTGCGGCAAGCCCTTGCCGGGGTGCGGGACCGCGGCTGGGCGCACCACATCCAGCGGCTGATGGTGCTGGGCAACCACGCCCTGCAGCGGGGGTATCGGCCGGCTGAGCTGTCGGACTGGTTCGCCTCGGCGTTCGTCGACGGCTTCGCCTGGGTGATGCCCGCCAACGTGATCGGCATGAGCCAGCACGCCGACGGCGGCAAAGTGGCCACCAAGCCGTACACCTCCGGCGGCGCCTACATCAACCGGATGAGCAACCACTGCGGGCAGTGCCCGTTCGACCCGAAGAAGCGCCTGGGCCCCGACGCCTGCCCGTTCACCGCCGGCTACTGGGCCTTCACCCACCGCCACGCCGACCTGCTCGCGGGCAACATGCGCACCGCGCGGGCGGTGTCGTCGATGAAGCGGCTGACCGACCTGGAAGCGGTACTGGAGCAGGAACGCCACCGGGAGGCGTTCTGAACCCTGAAACGTCCGCGCACTTCCCGGCGATAGACCGGTTGCTATCTTCGGAAACGAAGTCAGAAAGGTTCCCCGTGCGCACACTCATCCTCGCCACCGGCGCTGTGGCGATCGGCACCGCGGCCGCGGCCCTCGGGACGGGTGTGGGACATGCCAACCCGGCCAACAACACTCTGAACGTGGTGGGCGAGCCGTACGCGAAAGCGGTGGCGATTCTGCGCGCCCAAGGAGTGCAGTCGGTCTTCGGCGGTTCGGTCGGCAGCGACCTGCCACAGGCGCAGTGTGTGGTGGCCAGCCAGAAAGTGTTGGGCACTTCCTACAAGATGCAGTTGAACCTGGACTGCACCGCGGCGGCACAACCGCAGCGGCCGGCCGCCACGCCGGCAACCGGCGCCCCCGGCGCGCAGGGCACCGAAGGCGCCGCACGTCCCACGCCGGGCGCACCGGGCGTGGTCACCGTGGTGCCGACGCCGGTCGGCTGATTCGCCGGCCTAACCCTTCGCAGGCATAAGCCCGGTTACACTCGACGGCAGTCTCGTCGGAGGTGGGAAATGCTTCGTCCGCGCCGTTTCACCCGGGAAATCGACCCCGGCCCGGTCCAGATTCAGGCCCGCAATGTGGCCTTCGACGCCTCGGATTCCCCGCTGCACTGGATTCCCGGCCACCCGGTGGCCTCGCACATGGTCAGCCTGCTCAACATTGTGCTGCCCGCTGCGGAACGCTGGTTCGTCGCCACCTACAACGAGGCTCTTCCGCTGGTCAAGGATGAGCGTCTGGCCGACGACATGCGCGGCTTCATCGGGCAGGAGGCGGTACACGCCGACACCCACGAGCGGATGCTGCATGAGTTCATGGAAGTCCATGGCGTCAATCCCAAGCCGATCCTCAAGCAGGTCGACTACATCATTGGCAAGGTGCTCGCGCCCAGTACCTCATCGGACCCCGATCGGCGTTACAACCAACTGTGCGAACGGCTCTGGCTGATCGCGGGCCTGGAGCACTACACGGCCCTGCTCGGCGATTTCGCCCTCAACTGCGCCTGGGACCGCTACGGCGCCGACCCCACCATGGTCGACCTGTTCCGCTGGCACGGCAGTGAGGAAGTCGAGCACCGCTGCGTCGCCCACGACGTCGCCACCTATTTCAACGACAGCTACCCCGCCCGAATCCGTGCGATGGTCGTCGCCATGGCGCTGATGTCGTCATTCTTCGAGCGCAGCCTGTGGTACCTGTGCAAGACCGATCCGGACCTGGACCTCAGCTGGACGCAGATGCAGCGGCTGCGGTTCCGTGACTCCAAACTCAGGCTGCTGCCGCGCTATCGCCAGCTGTTCGGCAGTAACACGTTCGCCTACTTCCGCCGGCGCTTCTCGCCTTTGGACGTCGGTTCCACCGCCCAGGCGGTCGCCTACCTGGCGACCTCCCCCGCCGCCCGCGCGGCGCACGTCTAGCCGTCACGTCTCGCCGTCGTGCTGCGCCGCCTGCTCTCCGCGCCCGCCCCGATTCTCGGGTTCGCCGACGCGGCGATCACCGGCCTGTGGGCCGTCGCGGGTCTGCGGCGACCGGCCCCGCCGCCCGAGCGGGACCGCACCCTGACCCTGACTGTCGTCGACCGTCAGGTGGTGGCACGCGACGAGAACGTCGTCGCCCTGACCCTCGCGGCGGCCGACGGCGCGCCGCTGCCGCAGTGGCACCCGGGTTCACATCTGGACATCCACCTGCCCAGTGGGCGGGTGCGGCAGTACTCGCTGTGCGGAGACCCGGCGCGGCGCACCGAATACCGGATTGCGGTGCGGCGCATTCCCGACGGCGGCGGCGGGTCAGTGGAGGTGCACGATCACCTGCCGACGGGGTCGGCCGTCACAACCAGCGGACCGCGCAACGCCTTCCCACTGGCTGTGCCCGGCTATGGTTCGCCGACACAGCGGCTGCGGTTCATCGCCGGCGGTATCGGGATCACCCCGATCCTGCCGATGCTGGGCATGGCCGAGCGCCTCGGCGTGGACTGGTCGATGATCTACGTCGGCCGCAGCCCGGAGAGCATTCCCTTCCTCGACGAGGTCCGCCGGTACGGCGACCGGATCGCGATCCGCACCGACAACGAGTACGGCATCCCGACCGCGGATGATCTTCTGGGCGAATGTCCCGACGGGACAACGGTATACGCCTGCGGCCCCGCCCAGATGCTGACCTTGGTGCGGCAGCGCCTGATCAGCCGGGACGACGTCGAACTGCATTTCGAGCGGTTCGCGGCCGCACCCGTGGTCGACGGCGAGGCGTTCATCGTGACGGTGGCCTCCACCGGAACAGAGATCAGCGTCGCCGCCGACGAAACCCTGCTGGCCGCCCTGCAGCGGGGCGGTGTCAACCCGCCCTACTCCTGTCAGCAGGGATTCTGCGGAACGTGCCGCACACACGTTCTCGACGGTGTCGTCCAGCACCGGGACACCCTGCTGACCACCCCCGAACGCGACAGCGGCCTCATGCTGACGTGCGTGTCACGAGCGCCGGGCGGCGAACAGCTGACCCTGGACCTGTAAGAGGCCCGCCGTCACACGTCCCAGGCGGCGGCCACCGCGGTGGCGACGTCGATGATCTTGGCCTGCTGGGATGCCGGGCTGTCGATCTCCTCGGCCACGTAGGCGGCGACGAAGCGGCGGATCTCGCCGTCGACGCCGCCGATGATCCGCACGATCTCCCCGCGCAGCGACTTCGAGGTGACATGCACCGCGATGTCGGAGGGCCGCGGCTTGGCGACGTCGATGACGATCATCAGCGGTTCAGCGGCCCGGGCGGTGGCCCGCAGGGCGATGTCGCCGTCGACGATGAACCGCTGTTTGTCCAGCCGCAGGTCCACGATCAGTTCGATGAGCAGCGGGATGCGCACGGCGAACGTGATGGTGTCACCCACGGTGCGCCGCACCTCGGCTTGCTGGATTTTGACGCGGGCGGTGACTTTGGCCAGGCCGCCGGGCCCCTGCGACATCGGCCCCATGGTGATGTCGCCACCGGCGATCTCGGCGAATGCTGCAGCGACACGCTCCTGAGTCACCGCCTCCTCGAAGAAGCGGCGGCCGAAGTCCTCGTAGCTGACGTAGTTGTGCGTGTGCATAGGGCTTCACTTTCTCATGCCGGGCATCGCCCGCGGAGCGCGGATCGATAACGAATCGCGTGGGCGCCGAGGTTTTGGTGCGCACGGCGTCCGGGTACGCAGGGGCGCAGGAGGGTCCGATTTGAGAAAGGGGTTCACCGATGCACGTGAAAGTCACCAGGACCGCGGCCAGCGCCCTGCTTGCCGGAGCACTGGGCTTGGGCGCCTTAGGGCTGGGCAGCGGAATCGGTCAGGCCGAGCCGAACATCCCCGGGCCACCTGTGCCGCCGGTTCCGGGCATCCCGATGCCCGGGATTCCGGACGACCTGATGCAGTGGGACGGCCCCAACGTCAACCTCAACTGGGTTCCGGGTATGCCGCCGGGACAGAACCCGTTCGGGCCTCCGGGCCAGGTGATGAAGTTGCCGACGCTGCGACTGCCCGACGGTACGGTGCTCAACCCGAATCCGTTCCTGAACCTGCCGCCGGGACAGTGGGGCATGGTGAATCCGTTGAACGTCACCTGGATTCCGCCGGGCGGTGACATGGTCACGCCGCTGAACCTGTTCTGGAACGCCGACGAGAGCGCCTGGGGCGTCACGGTGAACGGGGCGTTCGTCCCGTACCCGATCCAGTTCCCCGCCCCGGCCTGACGCGCACTCCCAACCAACGACCGTCCCGCGATGTCGCGGGGCGGTTGTCGGCTGTCAACCGGACGCAGGTCACGTTTGGGTTCGCCCACACCCCGGGTAGCCCAGACAGTGAGGCGGACCGTGAATGTTCCTCGCACCGGCCTCACTCGTAATCGGTTGAAATGCATAACGAAACAGGAGATCACCTGCACATGGATGTCACGAACACTTTCAAGAGGGCCGCGGCCGGAACAGCAATGGCCGGGGCGCTCAGTTTCGGATTCCTGGGCGTCAGCGGCGCCCTCGCCGCCGCCAAGCCTGGCAACCCCGACCCCAATCCGCCCGGACCGGGTGTGTCCGCCCCGTCGAATCCCGGCAACGGCAACGGGAACGGCAACGGGAACGGCAACGGCAACGGGAACGGCAACGGAGCCGGCAACAGTTCCTACAACGATGACAGCACCTGGAATGGCGGCAACGTCAATCCGGCATGGGTGCCGGGCAATCCCCCCGGACAGAACCCGTTCGGTCCTCCCGGGCAGGTCAAAAAGATGCCGACCCTGACGCTGAACAACCCGATCGATCTGGGCAACGGCACCGTCATTCCGGCCGGCACCGTGCTGCCGAACCCGTTCGAGGGGCTGCCGCCGGGGCAGTGGGGTCAGATCGACCTGCAGAACTTCATCAGCGGGGTTGACCCCGTCACCCTCACCTGGCTGGCGCCTGGACTGGTGACGCCGATGCCGTTGGTCTGGGACGTCGAAGCGGGCGCGTGGGGTGTGACCGTGAACGGCGCCTTCGTGCCGTATCCGATCCAGTTCCCCGCTCCGACGGGCTGATCAGGAATCGCGAGGTTCGAGGGCCGTCCCGCTGCCGCGGGGCGGCCTTCGGCCATTGCGCATCACAACTCCAGCAGCACCGTCACCGGTCCGTCGTTGACGAGATCGATCCGCATGTGCGCGCCGAAGACTCCGGTCGCCACCTGTGCCCCCAGCCCCCGCAGCGCCGCGGTGAAAGCCTCAACCACCGGCTGCGCCACCGCAGCCGGAGCCGCCGCGTTCCACGACGGCCGTCGCCCCTTCACCGTGTTGGCATACAGCGTGAACTGGCTGACCACCAGGATCGGCGCACCGATATCAGCGGCAGCACACTCACCGTCGAGAATCCTTAGCTGCCAGAGCTTTTCGGCCATCCGACCGGCGACACCGACATCGTCGGAGTGAGTCACCCCCACTAAAGCCACCAGACCTTGACTGTCCGGCCTGATCTCTCCGACGGTGTGTCCGTCGACCGCCACCGACGCGGACGTGACGCGTTGCACCAGCACCCGCATCGGTTAGGCGTCGACTCCGGAGCCGTAGCCCACGATTCCCTTGATCTCCAGGAAATCGTGGAACGCGAATTCGCCCCATTCCCGGCCGTTTCCGCTCTGCTTGTAACCACCGAACGGCGCACTGATGTCGATGGCGTGGTTGATCGACACCGTGCCCGCCCGGATCCGTCGGGCCACCGCACGGGCCTGCTCCAGATCAGCGCCGGAGACGTAGCCGTATAGGCCGTAGTCGGTGTCGTTGCCGATGCTGACGGCCTCATCCAGGTCTTCGTAGCCCAGGATGCACAGCACCGGGCCGAAGATCTCTTCACGGGCCACGGTCATATCGTTGGACACGTTGGCAAAGACGGTCGGCCGTACGTAGTAGCCGACGTCGAGGCCGTCGGGCCGGCCCGGTCCACCCGCGACCACGTCGGCTCCCTCGTCCATCCCGGCCTGAATGAGCCGCTGAATCTTGTCGAACTGGGCCCGAGAGGCCACTGGGCCGATCGCGGTGCGGTCAGCGGGGTTGCCGACCTTCACCTGCTCGGCAGTCGCCGTGGCGACCGCGGCCGCCTCCTGCATGCGCGCCCGAGGCACCAGCATCCGCGACGGCGCGTTACAGCTCTGGCCACTGTTGAGCATCATCGACGCCACCCCGCCCGCCACGCTCGCAGTGAACGATTCGTCGTCAAGAACGATGTTGGGGCTCTTGCCGCCCAGTTCCTGGGCGACGCGTTTGACGGTCGGCGCGGCGTTGCGTGCCACCTCGATGCCGGCCCGCGTGGAACCGGTGAAGGACACCATGTCGACAGCGGGGTGGCTGGACAGCGCCACGCCCACGCCGGGGCCGTCACCGTGGACCATGTTGTACACCCCGGCGGGAACTCCGGCGGCCGCAATGATCTCGGTGAAGACCTGCCCGGAGAACGGCGCCACCTCCGAGGGCTTGAGGACCACGGTGCAACCGGTGGCAAGCGCCGGGTAGACCTTGCAGGCGATCTGGTTCAGCGGCCAGTTCCACGGCGTGATCAGCCCGCACACCCCGATCGGCTCCTTGACCACCAGGGTCGAACCACGGCTCTGCTCGAAGGAGAAGTTCTTCAGCACGTCGATGGCGGTCACCAGGTGGCCCACCCCCATCTGCACCTGCGGCCCGGCTGCCAGCGCCGGCGGAGCGCCCATCTCCTCGGTGACCGCGTGCGCCAAGTCCGCCGATCGGCGCTGGTATTCGGCGAGCAGGGCCTGCAGCAGGTCCAGGCGCTCCTCCCTGGTGCTCTGCGACCAGCTGACGAACGCCGCCCGGGCCGCCGAGACCGCCCTATCCACATCGGCCGACGAACCGATCGCGATCCGGCCGCACACCTGCTCGGTGGCCGGGTTCTCCACGTCGAGAAGGCGCAGTTCTACCGGATCCACCCATTGCCCGTCGATGTAGAACTTGAGGTATTCGCGCACGGATTCATCCTAGTCACCGCCAGTGTGACCCCGGACACGTCGGCAAAAGGTCCGCGGGCAGGGGCCCAACGGCGTGAAATGACGGGCCGACATCACCTTTCGGCAACATCAACACCAAAGGCACAGGAAAATCAGCTATTTGCTGTATCGGATCGGTGTCAATGTTCGTATTGCTTTGGTAATCATCGGATTTTGGTAATCCATCAGGGCTAACATGCCAAAAGGTGAGGCGCGACACAGGTTTTGGGAAACTGACAAGCTTGTGGTTAGCGTTTTTCTCATGTTTGCTCTCGCGGCATTGATGTCGCTCGTCTCGCAAGTTGCCGGCACGCCATACATTTCCGGTGGCGACACCCCGGCCGGAACGGACTGCTCCGGACTGGCCTCGTGGGTTGCCAATGTGGCCACCGGCCGGCCCGCCTTCGGCAGCAGGTTCAACACCGGCAATATGGAATCAGCCCTGCTGGCCCGCGGATTCCACTACGGCAGCGCCCCCAACTCGGTGGTGATCGGCTGGAACGGCGGCCACGCCGCCGTGACTCTGCCGGACGGCACGCCGGTCTCCAGCGGTGAAAGCGGTGCCGGGGTGCGGATCGGCGGCGGCGGCGCCTTCCAGCCGCAGTTCACCCGCCACATGTATCTGCCGGTCGAGGCACAGCCGATGAACGAGTCGGCCGACGCGGCTCCACCGACCGCGGTACCGCCGCGGGCCGACGCACCGCCGCCGGCTGATGCTCCCCCGCCGGTTCCTCCGGCGGCACCTCCAGCCGAGCTGCCCCCGCCGCCCGCTCCGCCGGTCGATCCCGCTCCGCCGGCACCTCCGGTCGATCCCGCTCCGCCGGCACCTCCGGCGGTTCCCGTTCCGCCGGCACCTCCGGCGGTTCCCGTTCCGCCGGCACCGCCCGTCGACCAGGCAGCCGTCATCGACCTGGCGGGGCCGGCCGCCGACCTTCCCGCGGTGCCCCACCTGCCGCTGCCCTGACAACGAACACCCTGCCCGCCGGCAGTGCGCGCACCGCACTGCCGGCGGGTTCGTGTCCCCCGGGGCTGACAGTCCCCCACCCCTGCCGGGATAATCGACCGGGGAGGGTCAACAGCACTTACCAGCGCACACAACGGGCCATCTTGGCTCGATAAGGAGCAACCATGTCCATCGCCGAGGCGGAAGCACCGAGCACGTTCGATCAGCACGTCGCCAACACCCAGAGCTATTTCGACAGTCCGCGGTTCGCGGGGATCACCCGGCTTTACACCGCACGGCAGGTGGTCGAGCAGCGCGGCACAATCGGGGTGGACTACACCGTGGCCCGCGAGGCCTCCACCGCTTTCTACGCGCGGCTGCGTGAACTGTTCGCCCAGCGCAAGTCCATCACCACATTCGGCCCGTACTCGCCCGGCCAGGCCGTGACCATGAAGCGCTGCGGCATCGAGGGCATCTACCTCGGCGGCTGGGCCACCTCCGCGAAAGGGTCCACCAACGAGGATCCGGGCCCGGACCTGGCCAGCTATCCGCTGAGCCAGGTGCCCGACGAGGCGGCGGGCCTGGTGCGCGCCCTGCTGACCGCCGACCGCAATCAGCACTTCCTGCGCATGCAGATGACCGACGAACAGCGCGCGGCCACGCCGGCCGTCGACTACCGGCCCTTCATCATCGCCGACGCCGACACCGGTCACGGCGGAGATCCGCACGTGCGCAACCTCATTCGCCGCTTCGTCGAAGCCGGAGTGTCGGGCTACCACATCGAGGACCAGCGCCCCGGCACCAAGAAGTGCGGCCATCAGGGCGGCAAAGTGTTGGTGCCCTCGGATGAACAGATCAAACGGCTCAATACAGCCCGCTTCCAACTCGACATCATGAGCGTGCCGGGCATCATCGTGGCCCGCACCGATGCCGAAGCCGCCAACCTCATCGACGGCCGGGCCGATGAGCGCGATCAGCCTTTCCTTCTGGGCGTCACCAATCTTGCTGTCCCGCCGTATAAGTCGTGCTTCCTGTCGATGCTGCGGCGCTTCCACTCCCAGGGCGTGACAGAGCTCAACGGGCATCTGCTCTACGCCCTGCCGACCGGCGAGTACGCCGCCGCAGACGCCTGGCTGGAGAGCCGCGGCATAACGGCGGTCATCGACGAGGCGGCAGCCACCTGGACGAGCAGCCACCAGGGCTCCCTGGACGTGCTGTTCGACAGGGTGGAGTCACAGTTCGTCGACGCCTGGCAGTCCGACGCCGGATTGGACACCTACGGCAACGCGGTCGTCGAGGTGCTGCGGTTCAAGGAAGCCGAGGGCGAGGCACTGGCCATGAAGCCGGCCGAGTGGCTGGAATTCGCCCGGACGGCGTCGCTGTACGAGGCGCACAAGAAGGCGGCCGAACTCGGCGTCGACGCCCCGTGGGACTGCGAACTGGCCCGCACCCCGGAGGGGTACTACCAGGTGCGCGGCGGTATCCCCTATGCCATCGCGAAATCCCTTGCTGCAGCGCCGTTCGCCGACCTGCTGTGGATGGAGACCAAGACGGCCGACCTGGCCGACGCCCGGGAGTTCGCCGAAGCCGTGCATGCGGTTTACCCGGACAAGATGCTGGCCTACAACCTCTCCCCGTCGTTCAACTGGGACACCACCGGCATGAACGACGAGGAGATGCGGGCGTTCCCCGAGGAACTCGGCAAGATGGGCTTCGTCTTCAACTTCATGACCTACGGCGGCCACCAGATCGACGGTGTGGCGGCCGAGGAGTTCGCCACCGCGCTACGCCAGGACGGCATGCTGGCGCTGGCCCGGCTGCAGCGCAAGATGCGGCTGATCGAATCCCCCTACCGGACACCGCAAACGCTGGTCGGCGGTCCGCGCAGCGACGCCGCCCTGGCCGCCTCGTCAGGACGCACGGCCACCACCAAGTCGATGGGCAAGGGCTCCACCCAGGTGCAGCACCTGGTGCAGACCGAGGTGCCCAAGAAGCTGCTGGAGGACTGGCTGGCACTGTGGAGCGAGCACTACCAGCTCGGCGAACGGCTGCGGGCCACCCTGCGTCCGCGCCGCGCCGGCTCGGATGTGCTGGAACTGGCCATCTACGGCGACAAGGACGGCGAGAAACTCGCCGACGTGGTGTTCGATCCGATCACAGACCGGCACGGCCGCAGCATCCTCACCGTGCGCGACCAGAACACCTACTCGGCCAAGACGCGCCAGAAGCGGTTGATGACCCTGATCCACCTGTGGCTGGTGCACCGCTTCAAGGCCGACGCGGTCTACTACGTGGCGCCCACCGAGGACAACATGTATCAAACCGAGAAGATGAAGGCGCACGGCATCTTCAGCGGAGTGAACAAGGATGTCGGTGAGATCATCGTCGCCGACGTCAACGCCGCGCGGATCGCCGAACTGCTCGAACCGGACCGCAAGGCCCTGCAGAGGCTGATCCGCAAGCAGGACTAGCCCGGCAATGAGGCTAGCCGATTACCCGGCAATGAGGCTAGCCGGTTTCGTTGTGGCGCAGGATCTCTCGGTGCCGTCCGTGTCAGTTGGTTGACGGTGGCGCTTGTGGTTGGAATGGGTCGTACCACCACCAGTCGGCGCGTTCGCCGAGTGGTCCGGTACACGGTGGGACCGCCGGTGCTGCGGTGCTGGGTGGTCGGGCCAGTGATCCGGGGTGCAGTGGTTGGCCGTCGGGGTCGGTGACGACGAGGCGGTCGGCGGGTCCGGTGATGGTGATGGCGCCGCGGTGGTGGCCGCGGTGGTGATACGGGCAGAGCAGGATCAGGTTGTGCATCTCGGTGGCACCGCCGT
>JAULZA010000093.1:0-2696 GCA_032117575.1 Mycolicibacterium sp. | reverse complement strand
ACGGGGTGCCCGGTAACGGGGCACCCCATTAGACACGGCGGTCGGACGCAGTGCCCGCGACGGACGACTTCAGCTGTCAGGGCTTGAAGTCTCACCGTCCCGACCTAGCACTCACCGGTCGTGAGTGCCAACGTCATTTTTAGCACTCTCCCCTGTCGAGTGCAAGATCGTTCGCCTCTGGCGGACGGTAGAGTCCATCGCGTCGAAGGGAGGCCTGGGTGCGGGCTGTCGAGGCGCCCGGGTCATTGCGGGGCTGGCAACGGCGTGCACTGGTCAAATACCTTGCCGCCAAGCCGCGCGATTTCCTTGCGGTGGCGACACCCGGCGCCGGGAAGACGACGTTCGCGCTGCGTATCGTCGCCGAACTGCTGGCCGAGGGCACCGTCGAGACGGTCACGATCGTCGTCCCGACCGAACACCTGAAGATCCAGTGGGCCCAGGCCGCCGCCCGGGTCGGCATCGCGCTGGACCCCAGGTTCTCCAACTCCAACTCCCAGACCTCCGACGACTATCACGGCGTCGTGGTGACCTACGCCCAGGTGGCAAGCCATCCGACCCGGCACCGGGTGCGCACCGAGAACCGCAGGACCCTCGTGGTCTTCGACGAGATTCACCACGGTGGCGACGCGAAGACGTGGGGGGACGCCATTCGAGAGGCCTTCGACGATGCGACGCGGCGCCTCGCGCTGACCGGCACCCCGTTCCGCAGTGACGACAGCGCCATTCCGTTCGTCACCTACGAAATGGGACCGGACGGCTTCGCCCGTTCCAAGGCCGACCACACCTACGGTTACTCCGAGGCGCTCGCCGACGGCGTGGTCCGGCCGGTGCTGTTCATGGCCTACTCCGGTGAGGCGCGGTGGCGCGACAGTGCGGGCGAGGAACACGCGGCCCGCCTGGGCGAGCCGCTGACCGCCGAGCAGACCGCGCGCGCCTGGAAGACCGCGTTGAATCCGGCCGGCGATTGGATGCCCGCGGTGATCGCCGCCGCCGACACCCGCCTGCGCGGACTGCGCCAGCATGTGCCGGACGCCGGCGGCATGATCATCGCCTCGGATCAGACGGCCGCACGCGCGTACGCCAAACTTCTGGAGAAGATCACCGGCGAGACGCCCACCGTGGTGCTGTCCGACGACACCGGCGCCTCGGACCGGATCGCCGCGTTCTCCGAGGACACCTCGCCATGGCTGGTGGCTGTGCGGATGGTGTCCGAGGGGGTGGACGTGCCCCGGCTTGCGGTCGGCGTCTACGCCACCAGCGCATCGACGCCGCTGTTCTTCGCCCAAGCCATCGGCCGGTTCGTCCGCTCCCGCCGCCCGGGTGAGACCGCGTGCATCTTCTTGCCGTCGGTACCCAACCTGCTCTTGCTCGCCAGCGAGATGGAGGCGCAACGCAATCACGTTCTGGGCAAGCCGCACCGGGAACTTCTGGAGGATCCGCTGGACGCCGAGCTGGCCGCGCAGAAGCGCGACGAGCCGGGCGACCAGGAGAACAAGATCGAATACCTGGGCGCCGACGCCGAATTGGATCAGCTGATCTTCGACGGCGCGTCGTTCGGCACCGCGACCCCGGCGGGCAGCGACGAGGAGGCCGACTACCTCGGCATCCCGGGTCTGCTGGAGCCCGAGCAGATGCGCGACCTGCTGCGCCGCCGGCAGGAGGAGCAGCTGGCCACCCGTACCGCTGCCGGTGTCGACGCCCGGCCGCGCACCACGCACGGGCAGCTGCGCGAACTGCGCCGGGAGCTCAACGCGCTGGTCGCCGCCACCCACCACCGCACCGGGCGGACGCACGGCTGGATTCACAATGAGCTGCGCCGCATCTGCGGCGGCCCGCCGATTGCGGCGGCCAACGCCGACCAGTTACAGGCCCGCATCGAGGCCGTGAGGTCACTCAACGCCCAATAGCGCCGGAAGATCGGCCACCGAGTCGATGAGGTGGTTGGGCTGCATGGCGAATTCGTCTGCGGCCCAACGGTCCAGCAAGTCCTGACGGAACTTCCCGGTACGCACCAGCACGCCGGTCATGCCGACCACCTGGGCGGCCAGGACATCGTTGTGCAGGTCGTCGCCGACCATGTACATCTCGTCGGGATCGACACCGAGCCGGGCGGCGGCCGCCTGGAAACCGGCCGGCGCCGGTTTACCGACCGCGATCGCCGTGCGACCGGAGGCCTCCTCAAGCCCGATCAGGTACAAGCCAGTGTCGACCCTCAGGCCATCGGTCGTCTGCCAGGCGGTGCTGCGGTGCATGGCCACCACCGGAACGTCCCGGGTCATCCACTCAAAGACCCGGCTCAATGTGAGGTGACTGAACTCCGGGCCGGCCCCGCCGAGGATGACGACGTCGGGAGCGTCCCGCACGGCGCCTATGTCCACCAGGTCGACGCCGGGCATGTCCTGGGTGACGTCACCACTGTTGACCAGCACGCAGTGCGCCCCCGGGTAATGCGACCGCACATAGTCGGCGGTCAGCACGGCGGCGGTGATGACCTCGTCGGGACGCACTTTCATGCCCGCCGACGCCATCGCCTCAGCGATCTCGGCGCGGGTGCGGGTGGTGGTGTTGGTCAGATACGAGCAGGCGATCTGGCGGTCGGCCAGCAACCTCAACGTCTCTACAGCGCCGGGAATGGCCCGCCAGGATGTGACCAACACGCCGTCGATATCGAAGAGCACCCCGCCGACAGCCATGCA
>JAULZA010000092.1:0-16864 GCA_032117575.1 Mycolicibacterium sp. | reverse complement strand
GTATCGCGCAGCGCAAGCCCGACGGCGATCAGCGCCTCGTCGGCACCCCGGCGGCCCTTGACGCTCAGCAGCGCCGCGTAGCCGTCGACGGTGAGCATCACGATCACCAGGTAGCGATCATCGCCGCGGTTGCGGGCTCCGATCAGGTTGCCGGCGACCTCATCGAACGCCTGGCGGGGCAGCAGGCCGGTCAGCGGATGCACGTCGGTGCGGGCTTCGACGGAGGCGGTCATGTCGGCGATGGTCCGGCCGGCGAACAGGACAGCGGCGTCGATCAGCACGACCGGGGTGGTCACCGCCACCGCCGCGGCGACGCTATCGATCATTGCGATCTGGACCGCCAGCCACCCGGTCGTGACGGCTGCGGCGACGATCACGAACAACTGCACCGGCGGCCCGTGGAACAGGCTGACGTAACCGATCACGAACGCGAAGGAAGTAGCGACGAGCAGGCCGGAGAACGGGTTTATCGCTGCGATGCAGCCCGCCGCCAGCAGCAGCGTCCCGAGGACCACGACGGTGATGGACTGGCCACGGGTGGGCCAGCGGTCGCGCAGCCACACCGCAGCCAGCGCCGTACAGGCGAGTGGGCTGATGGCCAATACCGCCCGCCCGCCCGGGATACTGCTGGCTGCCGGATTGGCGGCAGCCAGCAGCGGAGGCAGGCCAAGCGTCAGGATGTAGCCGCCCACCATCCGCATGGTCGTGCGCCGGTAGCCGCCCGCGGTGAGTCCGGAGGTCACCGCGTAGTACTGGTCGGGTGCCGAGCCGGTGAAGGGTTTGACGGCGCTAGCCGCGTTGAAGGGATTCATGACATCCGCCGGTGGACCGATACCGCGTAGTCTCCGCCGTCGAACGGATCGCGGTCCCAGGTGGACCACCGGGCAACCGGCACCAGACCGGCGTCGCCGGTCAACCGGTCATAGGATCGCAGGGTCAGGCCGTCGGGGCGGAGCTGAAAACCGGCGACCAGCAAGCCGTCCGGCCGCAACCGGGCCGCGAGATTCGCCAGTACCCGGCCCTCGGTCTCCGGGCCCAGGAAGATCATCACGTTCCCGGCCAACAGCACCAGATCGATGTGGCCGGGCACCCCCGCCGGCCACGCGGGCTCGGCCAGATCGACCTGAGCCCAGGCCAATCCGGGCGATTTGGTGCGGGCCGTCTGGAGCATGGCGGGGTCGGCGTCCACCCCGGCGACCGCGAAGCCGCGGCGCGCCAGTTCGATCGCGACCCGGCCGGTGCCGCAGCCGGCGTCGAGCACGGTGTGCCCGCCGGTCTCGGTCAGCAGCGACTGGACCAGATCGGCTTCACCATGGACGTTCTGCCCCGAGGCGGCCAGCGGCTCCCACTGGGCGTCGTATTCGTCGCCGCGGGTGGCCTCGCTCAGCTGCCAGCGCGTAGTCATCGCCTGGCCATCATTGCATCATCACGCGGCCACGACGACGATGATCCGCCCGCCCTCGCGTTCCACCCGCATCCCGGCGCGGCGGGCGACGGCGGCGACCGCGGCGGCGTCGTCGGGCTCGGTGGTGGCCGACACCAGGGCCCGGGCCAGCCGGCCCTTGTGCGCCTTGTTGAAGTGGCTGACGGTGCTGCGCCGGCCGTCCGGGTGCTCGGCCACGACGTCTACCCGGACCGCGCTGCCGACCCGCACTGCGCTGTCCAGCCGGCCGAGGCCGATGTAGGCCCCCGAGCGCAGATCCACCACCAGTTCGCGGCCGGCCAGCTCGGCTAGCACCGGCTCCAGCACCGGGCGCCACCGCGTGGCCAGACCGGGCCGGCCGGGCAGTTTCGAGCCCGCCGACAGCCGGTAGCCGGGGATGCGATCGTCAGCGCCCAGCAGGCCGAACAACGCCGATCCCACGGCCAGCTGGTGCTTCGCCCGGGCTGCCGCGGCGCCGCGCAGCGATTCGACATCCAGTGCGTCGTAGAGCACACCGGTGTAGCGGTGCAGCGCCGGCAGGGTGGGTGCGGAGCGCAACGCGGCGTTGCGTTCGATCTCGGCGTCCTGGGTCGCCGAGATCCCGAGGGCCTGACGGCATGCCGCCGGGTCGGCGGCCAGCGCGACCAGCTCGGCGACCAGCTCGGCGCGAAGCGGGCTCAGTGCCGGCCAGCTCAGCTCATCCAGCGACAGCGGGGGCCCGTCGCCGCCGGCGCGTTTGGTCTCCGACGGAGGCAGCACAACGATCACGACGCAGACGCTAACCTCACGGCGGGCCGAACCCGGCCGCTTCCAGCACCCGGCGACCGGTGGGTCCTGTGACGACATCGACGAACCGGCGCGCCAGCGCAGGCTTGCGCGAGCTGTCCAGCACGGCGATCTGGTAGGTATTGGCTGCTCCGGCGGCCTCCGGGAACGCCACCGCGGTGATCATCGGGGCGGCTGCGCGCGCGTCGGTGACGTAGACCAGACCCGCATCGGCCTGGCCGCTGATCACCTTGTTGAGCACATCGGTGACCGAGGACTCTTCGCTGACCGGGTTCAGCCGCACACCGGCGCGCGCCTGCAGCGCCGGGAACGCCGATCCGCACGGCACCTGTACCGCGCAGACCACCAAGCTTGCCCGGGTCAGATCCTGAAATGACCTGATGCCCTTGGGATTTCCGGGGTTCACCGCGATGGTCAGGGTATTGGTGGCGAACGGCACCGGCGGGCCGGCCAGCAGCCCGGCCTCGGCCGCCTTGTCTATCGTGGCGATGTCGGCGGCGGCGAAGACGTCGGCACCGGCGCCGTGGGTCAGTTGGGTCAGCAGGTCCGCCGAGCCGGCGAAGGTCACTTCGACCGCGGCGCCGGGGAACCCGTCGCGCAGATCGGTGAAGGTTCTGGTCAGCGAGGCCGCGGCGAAGACGGCGAGGCTATCCGGGTCTGGCGTGCCGCAGCCGGCCAGCAACAGCAGCAGCCCGGCGAGCAGGGCGGCGATGCGGTGCATCAATAGGGAGGAAGCTGACCGTTGCCGGACTGTCGGGCCAGGCCGTTGAGGATGTCGAGGTTGTGCCGCAGTTGCAACTGGGACAGCCAGGGCGGGTTCTGATTGGGCGGGGGTGCGCCGACGGCCAACTGCCAGGGTTGACATCCGTTGGTCTTGAACGCCACGTCAGCCGGGGCGATCTGCACCGTCTGCGGTTGCTTGGACAGCGCATTCTCGACGGTGGTGTTGTCGGGGCCGATCCGCCGCCAGTAGCAGGCGTCACCGGGTAGCGGCCCGCCCGAGGTGTACACGCCGGGAAGGATCTGGCTGCCCACCGCGAACGTGCCGTCATGATCCATGGCCAGCGGTCCGGGCGGCGGCGCTGGGGCGCCACTTCCCGCGACACTTGGGGTGCCGGCCTCGGCGATGCCGTGATCCGACGCGGGGCCGGGGGGAGCCGGCGGCGGAAGATCGGGGTCCGCTGAGGCGACACTGACCCCGGCCACCAACCAGCCGGCCGCCACCGCGGCTGTCAACGCCGCTGCTCTACCGCCCACGTGAGACGAGGCTACTCGCTGATCTCAGGCGGTGCGGCGCAGCAACGGCAGCAGGAAGCGCCGCCGTCGGAGGACCGCTTCGTCGAACTGGTGCTCGGCAGCGGCGACCGACTCGAGAATGGGCAGTCCCTCGGCCCGGGTCCGCAGGCGCCGCGTCACCGCGTCGCCGGGCACCAGCGCCCAGTCCACCCCGGTCGCGTCGCAGCGCGCGTCGACGGTGTCCAGGAGAGCCATGGCCCGCGGCGTGAACGCAGAGACCTCGGTGAGGTCGAGGACGAGGCGGGTGTCGGCGGCGGCGAATCGCACAACGTAGTCGGTCACCAGGGCGACGTTGCCGGCATCGACGCGTCCGCGTACCGCAACCACCGTGGCGCCGTGACGGCAGTACGCCCACAGATGGACGCCCTTGTGGTCAACGGCGGGGTTTCCGTACCGGGAGGTGAAGCTCGTCATGATGTGGCTCCCTCGTGTCGATCGCCTGCTGACCGCCGACAAGGCGGTCACCTCCTGCGAGGCTATGGCGCAAACTTAAGGCCGCTGAGAGCTGTCTTTAAAACTCTTGTGAGAAAGACGTTTTGTCGGCCGCCGCAGCACCGCCGCGAATTTCCGGCAAATCACCGACGGTGTGACGCAATTCTGACCCCGCACCGTTTGCCGTAGCGGCTGCCAGGGGAATGCCAATAGCGTCGTTTGCAGACGTCGACCCACGCTCGATTGGAGTTACCCGGTGAACACCCTGATCCGCCATCTGTTCCGGACGCTGGCGTTGCTGCTGGCAGTGACCGCGCTGACCTTCGGCGTGGCCCGGCCGGCGACCGCTTCAGCGGCCGACCTCAACTTCACCGGCACCACCGTGAGCGGGGGAACCTTCGATGGCAACAGCCTGGCCGGCCGGCCCGCGGTGCTGTGGTTCTGGACGCCGTGGTGCCCGTTCTGCAACCAGGAGGCGCCCAACGTCGCCGCGGTGTCCGCGGCGAACCCGGCGGTGACCTTCGTCGGCATCGCGACCCGCGCCGACAACGCCGCACTGCAGGGGTTCATCTCCAAGTACGGGCTGGGCTTCACCAACATCAACGACGCCGACGGCTCGATCTGGGCGAAGTTCAACGTGCCCTGGCAGCCGGCCTATGTGTTCCTGCGGCCCGACGGTTCGTCGTCGTTCGTCAACAACCCGACCTCGGCCATGTCCCAGCAGGAGCTCAGTGATCGGGTGAAGGCGCTGACGTCCTAGACGTGAACACCGACCTGCTCGGGCTGGCGTTCGCCGCCGGCATGGTCGCGGCGTTCAACCCGTGCGGCTTCGCGATGCTGCCCGCCTACCTGGCGCTGGTGATCCGGCGCGACGACGGCGGGCAGCTGGCCGCGGTGGCGCGTGCCCTGCTGGCCTCGGCGGTCATGGCGCTGGGTTTCCTGACGGTCTTCGGGCTGTTCGGTCTGTTGACGGTATCGGTCGCGTCGACCGTCCAGCGTTACCTTCCCTATGGA
Organism: Mycolicibacterium sp.; assembly: GCA_032117575.1. GTDB lineage: Bacteria > Actinomycetota > Actinomycetes > Mycobacteriales > Mycobacteriaceae > Mycobacterium. The sequence goes on along the minus strand of JAULZA010000092.1, from coordinate 11,913 downwards.
ACGGTCGTGGTCGGGATCGTCCTTGTGGCACTGGGGATCTGGCTGCTGGCCGGCCGTCAGTTGGGTGGTCTGGCCTTGGGCAAGGGGGCGCGGTGGGCGCCGACAGCGCGGCTGGGTTCAATGTTCGGTTATGGGGTGGGCTACGCGCTGGCGTCGCTGTCGTGCACGGTCGGCCCCTTCCTGGCGGTCACCGGCAGCAGTCTGCGCAGCGGGTCGCCGGCCGCTACGGCGCTGGTGTACCTGGCCTACGCGGGCGGCATCGCACTGGTGGTGGGTGCCCTCGCGGTCGCGGTGGCCTTCGCCAGTGCGGCGACCGTCGACCGGATGCGCCGCTTCCTGCCCTACGTCAACCGGGCCGGCGGGCTGATCCTGGTGCTGGTCGGGTTGTACGTGGCCTACTACGGGTGGTTCGAACTGCGGTTGTTCAGCAGCGCGGGGCCGGTCGACGATCCGGTCATCGCCGCGGCCGGTCGCATCCAACGGAGCCTGGCCGGCTGGGTGTACGGGCACGGCGTCTGGCCGTGGTTGCTGGCACTCGGCGCCGTCGCCGTGCCGGCCGCCGCAGCCGCGGTGCGGTCCAGGCGGCGACGCCGACGTCCGGCCACCCAAGCCGTGGCGCCGGTAGACTCCGCGGCATGACTTCAAAGATCGGGCGTTTCGGTATCGGCGCGGCCGTCGTCGCCAGCCTTGTCGGCGGTCCAGTAGCCCTGGCCGTCATGGTCTCCAGCGGAACGGCATCGGCCGACGTCTGCGCCAGCGCCGGTCGGCGGGTGACGGTCAGCGGGTGCGCCAGCCTGTCCGACGTGATGGCGCCCTACGTGGTGCCGCAAGACGCCTACGCACCCATCACGCCGAACGCGAGCGCCTGCGTGGGCTGGAACGGTCGCTGGGTCAACGCCAGCGGCTGTACGTAAACCCAAGCAGCACAACGAAAAACCCCCGCGGATGACCGCGGGGGTTTTTCGTGCCATGGGGATTACCGGTGCAGGTCGAACCGGTCGTTGTCCATAACCTTCACCCACGCGGCGACGAAGTCGTTGACGAACTTCTCCTTCGCGTCATCGGAGGCGTACACCTCGGCCAGTGCACGCAGCACCGAGTTCGACCCGAACACCAGGTCGTTGGCGGTGGCGGTCCACTTCGGCGTGCCGGTCTTGCGGTCGGTGCCGTCGTAGACGTTCTCGGTCATCTCCGACACCTTCCACTCGGTGTCCATGCTGAGCAGGTTGACGAAGAAGTCGTTGCTCAACACGCCCGGGGAGTCGGTGAACACGCCGTGCTTGCTACCGCCGTGGTTGGCGCCGAGGGCTCGCATGCCGCCGACCACAGCCGTCATCTCCGGGGCCGTGAGGTTGAGCATGTAGGCCTTGTCGAGCAGCAACCGCTCCAGCGGCATCTTCTCGCCGGAGGCGAAGTAGTTGCGGAAGCCGTCGGCGCGCGGTTCCAGCATGACCATCGCGTCGGCGTCGGTGTGCTCCTGCGAGGCGTCGGTCCGCCCGGGGTGGAACGGAACCGTCACCGCGACACCGGCGTCGGCCGCAGCTTTCTCGACCGCCGCCGAACCCGCCAGCACGACCATGTCAGCCAGCGAGATCTTCTTGCCGCCGGCCGCCGCGCTGTTGAACTCCTGCTGGATCTTCTCCAGCGCCGGCAGCACGGTGGCCAGCTTGGCCGGTTCGTTGGCCTCCCAATTGCGCTGCGGCTCAAGACGAATACGGCCGCCGTTGGCGCCGCCGCGCTTGTCGGTGCCGCGGAAGCTGGCCGCCGCCGACCACGCCGTGGACACCAGGTCCGCCACGGGGATGCCCGAGGCCAGAGCCTTTGCCTTGAGCGCCGCGACATCGGCGTCGTCGACCAGCGGATGATCGACGGCCGGGACCGGGTCCTGCCACAACTGAGCCTCGGCAACCCACGGGCCGAGGAAACGGCTGACCGGCCCCATATCGCGGTGCAGCAGCTTGTACCAGGCGCGGGCGAAGGCATCGGCCAGCTCCTCGGGGTGCTCCAGCCAGCGGCGGGTGATCTCGCCGTAGATGGGATCGACCCGCATCGACACGTCGGTCACCAGCATGGTGGGCTTGCGCTTCGGGCCGTCGAACGGATCGGGGATCACTGCGTCGGCGTCCTTGGCGACGAACTGCCAGGCTCCGGCCGGGCTCTTCGCCAGCTCCCATTCGTAGCCGTACAGGGTCTCCAGGTAGCCGTTGTCCCACTTGGTGGGGTTGGGCTTCCACACCACCTCCAGGCCGGAGGTGATGGCGTCCTTGCCCATCCCACAGCCGTAGCTGCTCTTCCAGCCGATCAGCTGGTCCTCGATCGGGGCACCCTCGGGTTCGCGGCCCACCAGGTCGGCGTTGCCGGCGCCGTGGGTCTTGCCGAAGCTGTGCCCACCGACGATCAGCGCGGCGGTCTCCTCGTCGTTCATCGCCATCCGGCCGAAGGTCTCGCGGATGTCGTGGGCGGCGGCCAGCGGATCGGGCTTGCCGTTAGGACCTTCCGGGTTGACGTAGATCAGGCCCATCTGCACCGCGCCGAGCGGGTTCTGGAGGTCACGCGTGCCGCTGTAACGCTCGTCGCCCAGCCAGTTGTCCTCCGGACCCCAGTAGATCTCCTCCGGCTCCCAGATGTCTTCGCGGCCAAAGCCGAACCCGAAGGTCTTGAAGCCCATCGACTCCATGGCGACGTTGCCGGCCAGCACCAGCAGGTCGGCCCAGGAGATCTTCTGGCCGTACTTCTGCTTGAGCGGCCACAGCAGTCGGCGGGCCTTGTCGAGGTTGGCGTTGTCCGGCCAGGAGTCCAGCGGGGCGAACCGCTGGGACCCCATACCGGCGCCACCGCGGCCGTCGCCGATGCGGTAGGTGCCGGCGGCATGCCAGCTCAGCCGGATGAAAAGCCCGCCGTAGTGGCCGTAGTCGGCGGGCCACCAGTCCTGGGACTGGGTCATCAGCGCGGTCAGGTCACGATTGAGGGCGTCGACGTCGAGCTTGGCGAATTCCTTCGCGTAGTCGAAGTTCTGGCCGAGCGGATTGGCTTTGTTGGACTGTCCGTGCAGCACCGACACGTCGAGCTGGTTGGGCCACCAGTCCTGGTTGGTAATCGGCCGGTGCACCGCGGGCTCCGGGGACTTGATTGCCGGGTTTTCGCTCTCGCTCTGAGACACGTCGTCCTTCCTTACTTTTGTGTTGATTGCGTTGACAACTCTGTGACGCACGTGGGGCACTGGCCCCAGTAGATGACTTCGGCCTCGTCGACCACGAAACCGTTGTCGGCGGACGGCGTCAGGCAGGCCACCTCGCCCACCGCGCAGTCGACGTCGCCGATGGTTCCGCAGGAGCGGCACACGACGTGATGGTGGTTGTCGCCGACCCGCGCCTCGTAGCGGGCAACCGATCCCGATGGCTGAATCCGGCGAACCAGCCCGGCCAGCGTCAGCGCGGCCAGGACGTCGTAGACGGCTTGGCGCGACACCTCCGGCAGAATTTGCCGGACGGCTCCCAGGATGGTGTCGGTGTCGGCGTGCGGGTGCGCATGCACGGCCTCGAGAACGGCCAGCCGGGGGCGGGTAACTCGCAGGTCGGCGGACCGCAGTTCATCGCGTGCGCCGGAAAACCCCACCATGGGTTCCAACCTTAGCCCTTTTCTGGACCCGGTCAAGACTAGTGCACCAGCAACCTGGGTAAGGTAATGGACCATGTCTTTCAACACCGTGGCTTACGAACTCGTGCCCGCCAACGTCGACCGCTCCGCGGGCGAGCGGGTCGAAGAAGCCCGCAAGACAGTGAAGTTCGCGGCTGAAACCGGCATCCAGATCGGCCACGTCATGATCCCGGGGATGATCGACGAGGACGCCGGCCGGCCGGTCGAGATGAAGCCCAAGCTCGATGTCCTCGACTACTGGAACCTGGTTTCTCCCGAGATGCCCGGTGTGCGTGGACTGTGCACCCAGGTGACGTCTTTCCTCGACGACTCGACGCTGCGGGGTCGGCTGTCGGACCTGCGCACCGCCGGCATGGACGGGATCGCGTTCGTCGGTGTGCCGCGCACCATGAACGACGGCGAGGGTGAGGGTGTTGCGCCGACTGACGCACTGTGGACGTACCAGGATCTGGTGCCCAACCGCGGTGTGGTGCTGATCCCCACCCGGGACAGCGAAGCAGGTCGTTTCAACTTCAAGTGCGACAAGGGTGCCACCTACGCGCTGACCCAGCTGCTGTACTCCGACGCCATCGTCGGTTTCCTCCGCGACTTCGCCCGGCACAGCGACCATCGGCCGGAAATCCTGTTGTCGTTCGGGTTCGTGCCGAAGCTGGAAAGCAAAGTCGGCCTGATCAACTGGCTCATCCAGGATCCGGGTAACCCGGTGGTGGCGGCAGAGCAGGAGTTCGTCAGGTCGATTGCCGGTCTGGAACCCGCCGACAAGCGCCGCAACATGCTCGATCTCTACAAGCGGGTCATCGACGGTGTCGTCGACCTCGGCTTTCCGCTGAGCGTGCACCTGGAGGCCACCTACGGACCGTCTGCCCCGGCATTCGACACCTTCGCGGAGATGTTGGCCTACTGGTCGCCCCGGTGAAGACCTGGATCGACTTCGACGCGGCCCCGGTTTTCGCCATCGCCCTCACCGACCCGATCGGCGGGGTGACGGTCTGCGAGGGCATGGTGATCGAAGGTCCGCAGGGCTGGGGCGAATTCAGCCCGCCCCCAAGCAGCGACGGGCGCCAGGACGGGCGCTGGTTGACGGCTGCCATCGAGGTCGGAACGGTCGGCTGGCCCGATCCGGTCCGTGGCCGCGTGCCGGTGGCGGTGACGGTGCCGTCGGTCGATCCGGGCCGGGCCCGCCAGATCGTGGCAAACTCCGGCTGCGCCACCGCGGCGGTGCGGGTGGGCGACAGCACGGGTTCGCTGGAAATTGACATCGCCCGGGTCGAAGCGGTCCGCGACGCCTTGGGCCCGTCGGCCGTGATCCGCTGCGACGCCAACGGCAACTGGGATGTCGAGACCGCGGTCGCGGCGATCACGGCCCTGGACCGGGCGGCCGGCGGCATGGAGTTCGTCGAACAGCCCTGTCGCAGCCTGGACGACGTCGCGGCGGTCCGTCGCCGGGTCAGCGTGCCCGTCGCCGTCGACCAGTCGATGCGCGACGGCGTGCGTGATGGAGACCGGCAGCGCCTGCACGACGCCGCTGACATCGCGGTGCTGACCGTGGGTCCGCTGGGCGGGGTGCGCCGGGCGCTGCGGGTGGCCGAGACCTGCGGACTGCCGTGCACGGTGGCCGCGGAACCGGAGACCAGCGTGGGCCTGGCCGGCGGCTTGGCGCTGGCCGGGGTTCTGCCCGACAGCGGCTATGCCAGTGCGCTGGCCGGCGCTCTGCTGCTGAGCGGCGATGTGGTGACACCGGGCCGCCGTCTCGTCCCGGTGGACGGCCACCTGCCCGTCGCTCCGATGCCACCGGGCCCCGACCGTGCCCGGCTGGTTGATCTGGTGCCTGCGGATCCCCCGACCGTCGCCCGCTGGCGTCAGCGACTGGCCGCGGCCCAGGTGTATCTGTAAGGCTCGCCAACCCGACGTTTCGCCCGGTTCGGGCCCGGGTATGCCGCCGTAATGAACGACAGTACGACGCGAGAGAGCCGTCCGGCGAGCGTGCCGTCGCTGGCCCCGCAGTCACTGTCGCCGTTCGAGTCACACACCACGACGATGATCGTCTGGTGGTCGACACTGGTCATCTCGACCACCGTCCTGCTGGTGTGCTGGACCTTGTGGATTTGACGGCGCGGATTTGACGGCGCGGATTTGACGGCGCGGATTTGACGGCGCGGATCTAGCCGCGCGGTAGCGCGGCGGAGACCGCCCGCACGACCGCCCGCTTTAGCAGTCCCGCCGCCGAGCCCGCCGAAGCTCTGACCGCCGATGTGGTCGGCGGATCGAGTTGCATCACGTCGCCCTCGGCAATGCGCCCCGGTGTGTGCACGGTCGCGTAGACCCCCAGACAGCGACGGGCGTGCGCGGCGACGGTCCGGGTGACGGCCGGGTCACGGGGGAGAGCGGGCTGCTCGTGAGACGGCATGACGCACCGCACGGTCGGGATCAGCGGGGTCAGGGCCACGTCGGGAGCCCGCAACACTCCGCCGCACCAATGCAGCTCCGGCTGGCCGGAGCCGGGGGAGTCGATGAGGATCGTCGGCCGAAACCGCCGCTCGTCGAAATCCGACCCCGGGGCGAATGCCGACATGGCGGCCAGCGACTGTTCGGTCAGCAGGTGCACCGGATAGGCGTCGACGTAGCTGCCCACCGGGGTGGCGTAGCGGCTGATCTCGGCGAGTTTGCGCACCGGGAACACCGATAGGTCGGGCAGCGGATCGTCGGGCCCGAGGCCGAAGATGGTCCGCAGGTCGGCCTGGGTGGTCACGGTGTTGCGGTACTGCCCGCGGTCGGAGATTGCCGGCAGCGGCCGCAGTTCGACGTCGCGGTCGAGATAGGACGACAGCGCCCGGTGCACGGCCGGGTCCGCGCTGGAGACTTCGCCGCCGTCGGGGAAGCCGACGACGACCTCCGGAGCGTTGCCCGGCCCGGCATCCGGTGGCGGCGTGCCGGCGTAGCGGGCGGTGCACAGCAGCAGACCGGGAAGGCGCTTGGCGCCGGTGGTGATGCCGAGTTCGACGTCCCGAACCGCCCAGGTGCGGTCGGCATGTACACCCGACTCGCCGATATAGGCGGCCGGAATCCGTTCTCCCGCCATCGATTTGACCGGATATCTCCACACCGAGGTAACCCGGCCGGCTTGAACCATGCCGCGAGCCTACTGGGGTGGTGGAAAATCTGCTTAGGGTCGAAGCGCCGGGGTACCCGGCGGCGGTGACACAGCAACTCATCGTTCGTCATTTTCGTTCCGAGCCCATCAGCGGCGAGCAGGCCGTCGGCCGCGCCCGCGCCGCGTTTGCAGGGGCCTGGCGCAGCCTGCCGGTGGGCACGGTGAAGATCAACGCGGCCTTCGGCGGCGCCCCGGGCGGTGCGGCCCAGCCGCGGGGAGCCAGTGGGACCGGATTCGGGTACGGTCCCGAGCTGCTCGACGAGTTGACGACGACCAAGGTGGTGCACTGGAGCCCACCTGGCGGTTGCCCGCCGCTGGACTAGGGACGCTGGTGTTGGACCCCGCGAAGGCCAATGCGACTATGGAGCGGCAACTTCTCCGCAGCGGAAGGCACCAGGGACCCCAGCGATGTACGACCAAGCCACCGGTTGGGACACCGATACCCAGAATGTGGGACGCCGTATCGATCCGGTACTTGCCCGTAGCTGGCTGCTCGTCAACGGGGCCCAGTTCGACAAGTTCGCACCGGCCGCGCGATCACGCGCCGACATTGTGGTGCTCGACATCGAGGACGCGGTGGCGCCCAAAGGCAAGGAGGCCGCCCGGCAGAACGTGGTGCGCTGGCTGGCCGAGGGCAAGTCCGACTGGGTCCGGGTGAACGGGTTCGGCACCCAATTCTGGGCGGACGATCTGGACATGCTGTCCAAGACCTCGGTCGGCGGGGTGATGCTGGCCATGGTCGAGTCCGTCGACCATGTCACCGAGACCGCCAAACGGCTTCCGGAGATCCCGATCGTCGCGCTGGTGGAGACCGCGCGCGGTCTGGAACGGATCACCGAGATCGCCGCGGCCAAGGGAACCTTCCGGCTGGCTTTCGGTATCGGTGACTTTCGCCGCGACACCGGTTTCGGCGAGAACCCGACCACCCTGGCCTACGCGCGGTCGCGGTTTACCATCGCGGCCAAGGCGGCGCACCTGCCCGGCGCGATCGACGGGCCGACGGTCGGATCCAGCGCACTGAAGCTCAGCGAGGCCACGGCGGTCTCGGCAGAGTTCGGGATGACCGGCAAGATCTGTCTGACCCCTGACCAGTGCCCGACGGTCAACGAGGGCCTCTCGCCGTCCCAGGATGAGATCAGTTGGGCGCAAGAGTTTTTCGCCGAGTACGAGCGCGACGGCGGCGAGATCCGCAATGGCTCCGATCTGCCGCGTATCGCGCGTGCCACCAAGATCCTCAACTTGGCCCGCTCGTACGGGATTCGGGTCTCGGAGTTCGACGACCAGGCCGTGCACGTGCCGGCGCCATCGGACACCTACCACTACTGACCGCGGCTCTGCTCACGACGTGACCGTGGCCGCCATCCGCACAATCTCGTTGAGCGCGTTGATCAGTCCGGGATCGGTGGCGTTAGGGTCTCGCACCCGGGTCGCGACGTCGCACAGCGGGATCATCTGGCGGCTGCCCGGACCCTGGGACATGGTGACGGTCAGTTCGGTTTGCGTGATCGCGACGCCCACACCGTTGACCGTGGTCTGCGCCGGCCCCAGCGCCAGTCCCACCATCCGGCAATTCGTGGGGGAGGTCTCCTGACGGTCCACCGGCAGGGTGGCGGGCTGGCTGAATTGGCGCTGCAACATACCGGCGGCGGTCAGCGTGCCGGTCATGGTGCCGTTGGCCACCAGCCGCCCGGCGGGGTCGATATCGAAATCAGTAGCGGTGAAATAGCCGCCGAGGAACGACCCGTCGTTTCCGACGCCGGTGATCGGCGTCGTCGCGCCGGTGCGGACAGTCGCAGTGTCGGCCGGGGTGTCTGCTGAGACGGGACCGGCCGCTGCGAGACCGACGACGGCGGCGGCCGCGAGGGCGGACGCGAGGCGAACCGATCTGAGGGTGAGCACTCCATCGCGTTACCCGCCCGCGTCGGGGTCAAACGCCGATCAGTGCGCGGCCGCGATCAGGTCGGCGGCCTTCTCCCCGATGACCACCGCCGGGGCATGAGTATGGCCGCGGATGATGCTGGGCATCACCGAGGCGTCGGCCACCCGCAATCCCTGAACTCCGCGGACCCGCAACTGCGGATCGACCACGCTGCGCTCGTCGCGGCCCATCCGGCAAGTCCCCACCGGGTGATACAGGGTGTGCGAGCAGGTCTCCAATGCGCGTTCGAGGGTTTCGTCGTCCAGCGTGCGCGCGTGCAGGGGACGCACCACGTCACCGACGTAGTCGGCCAGCGCGGGGGAGCGGGCGATGGTGACCGTGGCCCACAGGCCGGCCATCATCGCGGCCCGGTCGGCGCCGTCCGGATCGGACAGATAGCGCGGGTCGATGATCGGTTTGGCGGCCGGGTCGGCCGAGCGCAGGTTCACGGTTCCGGTGCTGCGCGGCTTCAGCAGAACCGGGCCGGTGGCGATGCCGTGGCCGAACGCTTCGCCGATGCCCTCGTCGTAGAACGGTGCGGGGGCCCAGACCAGTTCGATGTCGGGCAGATCCAGGTCCGGCCGGCTCTTGATGAACCCGTAGGCCTCGCCGACGTTGGAGGTCAGCATGCCGCGGCGGCGCAGCAGATAGTCGGCCAGCTGCGCCGGCTTCTCAGCGTCGAACAGGCTGTCGTCGCGCACCGCGAAACCCAGCGGGGTGATCAGGTGGTCGAGCAGGTTCTTGCCGACCTCCGGGGCGTGGTGGACCACGCCGATACCGAATTCGGCGAGTTCCTTCTCGTCACCGATACCGGAGAGCATCAGCAGTTGCGGGGTGTTGACCGCGCCGGCGGACAGCACGACTTCCTTTGCGGCCCAGATCGTCTGACGCCGGCCCTTGTCGTCGGTGTACTCGACCCCCACCGCCCGGCCGTCGCCGATCAGCACCTTGGACACCGTGGCACCGGTGAGCAACGTCAGGTTGCTCCGGTAGAGCACCGGCTTGAGGTAGGCGTCGGCGCAACTCCACCGTGCGCCGCGGCGCTGATTGACCGCCGTCTCACAGAACCCGTCGGTGACCGGGGCGTCGGGAGCCATCAACCGGTAGCCGGCCTGTTCGGCGGCGCGCAACCAGGCCGAGGTCGACGCCCGGGGGCTGCGCTGGGCCGAGATGACCAGCGCGCCGTTCTCCGCGCGGTCGAAGTAGGTCCGCAGATGCGCGTAGTCCCAGTCCTGGCCGGCGTGCTGCGCCCATTCGTCGTAGTCTGCGGGAAAGCCCGGTACCCACATCATGGCGTTCATCGACGACGAGCCGCCGAGGACTTTGCCTCGCGGCCAGTAGATTTCGCGGCCGCCGACCTCTTTCTGCGGCTCGGTGAGGTAATCCCAGTCCATCGGGCTGCGGAACAGCTTGGAGAAGGCCGCCGGGATGTGCACGAATTTGTCGGTGTCCATCGGGCCTGCTTCCAGCACCACGACGTTGACCCGAGGGTCCGCGCTGAGTCGGCTGGCAACCACCGACCCCGCCGATCCGGTACCGACCACCACGTAATCGCATTGCATCGGCGAAGTATAGGAAACGGCCGCACGGCCTCCCGGTGGGGGACTCGACCGACTAGGGTTTCGCTCGGGGACATGACGAGGCAGGTCTGCCGTGAATCAACCACTTCCGCGATTGTTCTTCTCGCGTCCCGCAGCGATCCTTCCCGAGACCGCGGTGGACAACGACGCCGCACTGGCGCGATTGCGCGACTCATTCCGCGGGACGGCCGATGAGTGGGAACAGGTAGAACGTGGTGTCCGCTGGGTTTTCGATCGGTGCAACACCAAGCTTCGCTACCTTGAAACCGACGACACCGTCTCCCCCGGTGAGTTCGCCACCCGCGCGGCTGTCGCTTGCCTGGCGCGCAACGGCGTGCCAGCCTCCGACGTCGACCTGCTGATCTACGGCGGGATCGCCCGCGACGCATTCGAGCCCGCGACGGCCGCCGAGGTGGGCGGACGTTTGGGAGTCACATCGGTGATCGCCGTGGACGTGACCTGCGCCTGCGCCGGGCTGATCGAGGCGATGCACGTTGCGGCCGGATACTTCGCACTGCACGACGACATTCAGACTGCGCTGCTGTGCTCCGGTGAGATCTCCCGCGACCGGATCACCTACGATCTGCAGACGGTCGAGGACGTCATGGTCGGGGTCGCGGGTCTGACCATCAGCAACGCCGCCGCAGCCATCCTGATCACCCGTGAGCCGCTGCCGTTGGGCGGCGCGAGGCTCAGGGCGATCACCCACCGGACGCTGCCCGAGAACTGGCAGCTCTGCCGGGCGCCGGTCGACGGCCACTTCATGTCGCGGTCGAAGGAGTTATTCGCCCTGTCGGTGCACGTGGTCCCCGAGGTCCGCGATCTGCTGGCCACCGTCGGGTGGACACCGGAAGACGTCGACCACTACGCCTTCCACCAGCCGAGCCAGGCGGTTTTGGAACGAATCTTTGCCGACCTCAACGCCCGGCCCGGTGCCGGCATCCACACCCACTCGCTGTACGGCAACAGCGCGAGCACTGCATGGGCGCTCGCCCTCGACTACCGGCTGCGCAACGGCACCGTGGACAACGGCGACAAGATCGTCATCGGCAGCGCGGCAGCCGGCTTCACGATGGCGGCCGCAGCCGCGCAGTGGGTGTGCTGAGTTGCGCCGTTACCTACAGCTGTACCGGATTATCAACACGACCTTCGGGTTTCGGCTGCGACCCCTTGGCACATTCGCGGTACTACAACTGCGCCAGGCGATTTCGGCTCTGACCATGGTGCTGGACCGGGTTTTCTTCTCGGGCTGCCGCAATGTGCCCATCGACCGGCCGATCTTCATCGTCGGCAACCCTCGCAGCGGTACCACGTTCCTGCACCGGCTGCTCCTGGGTGCCGGCGACACTGCCGCGTTCGAGTTGTGGGAGATGCTCTTCCCGGCCATCACGGCGCGCAAGCTCGTGGGCGGACTCGTTCCGCGGTTGGACCGGTTGTCCCCGGCGCGGTATCACCCCTCCGATATCCACGACACGAACCTTCGCGGCATCGAGACCGACGATGTGTTGTGGTTCTTCCGCACCCTGGACGGCCCGTTCGCCTGGGCGTATTTCCTTGCCTGGCAGGACAGCTGGGGTAGTGAGCTGTGTCGGCGGGAGATGGGCGTC